>JALOTT010000424.1 GCA_025457745.1 Verrucomicrobiota bacterium | reverse complement strand
AAGCCCCACCTGAACCAATGAACGCCACCGAATTGTTCGGCACGAGATAGTCATTATTGTCCACCGCGTAAAGATGCCAACAGGTCTCAAGCTGCTTGAGGTTGTTAAGGCAAACGATGTTTTTGCCACGCTGCTTGGCTTTGCCCAAAGCCGGCAGGAGCAAGGCTGCCAGGATCGCGATGATGGCAATGACGACCAGCAACTCGATGAGGGTGAAACCACCACGGCGCGGCTGACCGGCACTGGCGCGGTGGATTTGCGGGCCAGACTGATGAGTTGCTGCGGGCCGGTTCATGCCGCGTGGGTTCGCTGATACGCTGACCTAAGATAACCCAACGACTGCCGAGCGCCACCAGAATTTGCGTCGGGAAAATTGAGCGTCAGGCGGGCGGTTCGGAATAAGCGGCGCGCGCCGATGTTTGGTCAACCCGTCCTCAATAGGTCAGCAGTTCCACTGCGTTCAGCCCGCGGCTCGTCAATTCCCAACGCCCGCCGCGCTGCGTCACCAGCCGGCGGCATGGATTCTTGCGGGATTCGGCTTCGTTGACGGAGAGGAGTTGGAACTTCGCCCTGCCCTTGATCTCCGCTGCGGCGCGCGGAATCAACTCGAACGGAACGGCGTTGAAATCAAGGGCCACTTCGTAGCCGGCGATGCCTTCCTTTGCGGCCCTCGCGTTGGAGCGAATCAGCGCGGGGTAGCGTTTGAGCCACGGGAAATCCGTGGCGCGCACGACCACGCGGCATAGCTCGGTCCGGCCCTGGATGAAACGCACCAGATCAAACTTTGGCCCGGTCTTGCGCTGTTCGAGCAGAACGAGCTGCGGATCGAGGCCGGCCAGATTCTGGCCGTTCCAGACGCCGTGGTCGTTGCGCTGCCCGGGAAAAGTTTTCTTGTACCACGCGGGGAAACGATCGTTGACGAACAGGTTCAATTCAAAGTGAACGTGGGCGCGGTCCTTGGAAATGCCTTCATGGGTGTTGGCCGTGCGCCCCATCGTGGCAATGGTTTCGCCGGCTTTGACGGCTTGACCGGCTTTCAGGCCGGGGCGGAGATCGCGCAGGTGCGCGTAGTTCGAATAAATCTCCAACCCGCCGACCGCATGGCGCAGCACGATGTAGTTGCCGAAATTTGAAAGTGAAGGCTTCGTGTTCAGGTAGGCGACTGTGCCATCGGCGGTGGCCATGACGGGGTCGGTCGGCTCGCCGCGCTGGTCGCGTTGCCGGCAGCGGATGTCGAGGCCCTCGTGCATCTGCCGGCCTTCGGTGCGCACGCAGCCGAAGCAGCCGCTCGTCCACGGCTTGCCGACCGTGCCGGCAAAAAATTGTTCTTCGCCACCTGGTTCAAACAGCGCGTGGTTGGCGGTGGGGAGCTGGAACGGTTGGGCCGGAATTTGCGGGGCGGACGCGAGCAAAACAGTCCACGTTGCGATCGCCGCAGCGATTCGCGCGGATGAACCGGCAGCGTTGGCAGGGCGCGGCACTCCGGGCGCGTCGTGGTTCTGAGTAGATGTTTCAAACGGCGCGCACGGAGTGACGCGCCCTACCGCGAGATTTATCAGCCCGACGCGGCAGAACGACCGAGCCAAGACGATGCGGAAAATCATTCGACCTTGTCCTTGGATTTCTTTGGTTTGGACTGATTGCCGACCTTGATGGCCAGATTATTCAAGCCGCGGGCGATTTGCTCCGCTTCGTCGCGCGTGGCGTCGGGCGTGAAGGTCAAAACACCGTTGGAAATGCGTCGCGCAATGACCGGCGCGCCCAACCAGCGTTTTACCACCGGCTTTTCGCCGAACTCCGCGTAAATGCCGAACCGCCTGCCGGGATTCGTCGCGGAGTATTGTTCCAGCAGCCAGGTGCCGCGCTGGTCGAATTGGACCAGCAACGCAAAGCCGCCGAGCGCGTCCACGATGACTTTGGCTTCGGTGACGTTTCCTTCCCTGAGAAACGGGCCTCGGTCCACGTTCACCATCGTCGGATTCGCCCGGTAAATGGGGACGCGCTCGCTCATCCCGGTGCTGTCGGGGTTTACTTCGAGGTGGACGCGGAGTGCGGCCAGTTGCTTCTCGCGCCCGCTCTCGGGGTTGCGACAACCGACGGCGGACACGAGGAGCGCCAGGCAGAGCAAATAGATGTTGAATCGCGCGGGTCGAATAACCATAATGACCCACACAGAAGCGAAACAACGCAGCGATGTAAAGACTCTTATGGGCAGACAATACAACAAAGGCATCAAAGCCAAACGCCGTCTGGCGTATCTCAAACGAAAAAAAGTTGCGGCCAAGGCCAAACGCAAGCCCGCTCCAGCCGCCGCTTGACACAAGCCTGAATTCACGACAGCCGCTCGGAAGAGCGGCTTTTTTGTTGGAGACAATCGGTGGGACGATGCCCGTATCCAACGTCGGTTCGCCGGCGACGCGCTCCTTCAGTTCGGACTGATCCCGCAGACCAACCACGGCCACGATCCCCGCTGTGGACGCTGGCGATCTCCTAATCCCAGGGTCTTTTGGTCTGGCGGCTCAACTTGTTGGAGTTCAACCTTCCGGTTGTTTCTGGCCGGGAACAAGATAAAGCTTGAACTCCAACCTCCTGCGCTCGCATAAGAAAAGACCCTGCTCCTGCTCCCGGAGCGCGATTATAACAGCTTGCGCGGGTGAGTGATGTATTTTGACCTGCCTCATGGCCCGCCCACCGCTCCCGGCATTCACCCCGTGGGTGAATTTCCCATGCTTGTCGGTAGGAATTCAGGGGCTTGGCGCTATCAACTTGGGATTTGCACCTGCCTGAGCCGGTTTTTCGCGCGGTTCCCGCTCCCGATTTTTGTCATAAATTAACGAAAAAAATGTATTGACACCCTGTTCAGTTATGGATAGGCTGCTTTCAGAATCAAAGTCAGCGGCAGCTTGCATCATACTAAAAAAATGAAATCTTTTAACAATCTTCTTGGAATTCGAGTGTATTCGGTTCTCATCGCACTGGGCTTGGCGTCTGCTCCGTCACTCTTGGCCGAGTCGAGTTGCATTTACAGCAATGCCAGCAACGATCTCTTGAACCGGTTCAATCCGGGCACCTTGCAGGTCGGTGACCAAATCATTCTGGCGGGCACGGAGCGATATCTCACGCAATTCGATTTTGAGTTCTGGGGCACCAACACGTTGGACCCGGCCAATTTGTCTTTCGACGGTACTGTGGAGGCGCGGGTGCGTTTCTACGGGAATAACGGCCCTGATTTCAACGGCTACGCGACTCCCGGGCCCTCCTCGTTTTACGACAGTGGCTGGTTTGGCGGATTTGGTCCAACCCCACGCAGCATTCTAATCTTCACTGCGGGCTCGGATTTCGCAGCCGAAGGGCTCTATCTTCCTTTTAATGAAATGACTTGGAGCGTCGAGTTTCGGGGCATGACGGCAAGCGATTCGGTGGGGGTGGACATTTACTCGCCGCCCACAATAGGTGCCAATTACCCGGATTACTGGGAATACGACGGCGCCAGTTGGGCGCTTAAGACCAACGGTGTTCCCATGGACTTCGGCGCCAGGGTGGACGGCTACCACGCAGACATGACCAGGACGGTCGTCATCGGGGGCGTGGCGGCCGACTGGCAGCAGGAGGTCTACGACGTCGTCCGGCGTGCGCAGCAGGCCGGGCTCGATGCG
>JALOTT010000423.1 GCA_025457745.1 Verrucomicrobiota bacterium | reverse complement strand
CGGAAAATGCGCAACGCGAAATCGGCATTGTGAAGGTGGGAGAGAACACCTTCCGGCAGGAAATCGAGGCGTTTTACGGGAAGATCTGAGAATGGAGCGATGGCGCCGTGGGGTAAGAAAGCATTGAACCGCGCGATTTTTCACCCCCGCCAATACAACGCTCCATCACGGCGTTCCCCAAAGTTCCGTCGCGACACGCAACTTCTCCAATAGCCGCGAGTCCGCCCCAGGAAAAGCATGGTTCTTCAGTCCGGACCGACCAACCCATTTTAACGCCGGACAACCGATGGGCTGTGGCTCGCCGCGCTCCAAGTGGCACAAGAAAAAGTTCAAGCGGACAGTGCGCTCGGGATATTCGTGCGCGATGCTCTCCAAGAGATTGCCAACCCTGACGTCCACGCCCAATTCCTCGCGCAGTTCGCGCACGAGGCATTGCTCGAACGACTCGCCCGCCTCCCGTTTACCGCCGGGAAATTCCCACAACCCGCCCAGGGGCGAGTCCGCGCGGCGTTGGGTGATGAGGAGTTTGCCGCCGCGGAAGATGAGGCCGGCGCTGACCTCAATCAATTGCTGATTGCCGATTGCCGATTGCCGATTTGGTCCACAGGCGTCGCTCTTCTGTTGCTTAATCGGCATTCGGCAATCGTAAATCGAAAATCATCTGCCGATGCTCTTGTAAATCCACCCCGCCTTCTCCATCTCCGCCGCGTCGAAAAGATTGCGCCCATCAAACATGATCGGATGCGACAACGCGCGGCGGGCCCGCTCCAGGTCGAGCTGTTTGAATTCGTCCCACTCCGTGGCGATCACCAGCGCATCGCAGCCGTCGGCAACCGCGTTCATGTCGTCCACGTAGGTCACGCCGCTGAGCACGGTTCTGGCCTTCTCCATCGCCTTCGGGTCGTGCACGCGGAGTCGAGCGCCTTCCTTCTGCAAACGCTGACAAAGCTCAATGGCCGGCGACTGGCGCACGTCGTCGGTGTTTTGTTTGAAAGCCAGACCGAGCACGCCGATATTTTTGTCCTTCAACACCCAGAGTATCTCCGTGATCTTTTTCACGAAGCGGTTCATCTGCTCCACGTTGATGCTCTGGACTTCCTTGAGCAGGCGAAAATCATAGCCGACCTGCTCGGCAATCTTGACAAACGCGCTCAGGTCCTTCGGAAAGCAGCTTCCGCCGAAACCAAGTGACGCGTTCAGGAAACGCCGGCCAATCCGCGCGTCCATGCCCATGCCGGCGGCGACTTCCTGCACGTTCGCGCCGGCGGCCTCGCACAGGACGGACACCGCGTTGATGTAGGAAATTTTCAACGCGAGGAAGGAATTCGACGCGTGCTTGATGAGTTCGGCCGAGTTGATGTCGGTGACGATGATCGGTGCATTAAACGGCTCATAAATCTCCTTCATTGCCGCCACGGGTCGCTGCGAGCGCACGCCGATCACGACGCGATCCGGCTTCATCAAGTCCTCGACGGCAAAGCCCTCGCGTAAAAACTCCGGGTTGCTTACGACATCGAATTCAACCTTCGCTTTGTTGTACCGCTTGATGGTCTCGGCAACCTGGTCGCCGGTTTTGACCGGCACGGTGCTTTTGTCCACGACGATTTTGTAGGCCGTCATGGCGCTGGCGATTTCCCGGGCAACCTTTTCAATGAAACTCATGTCCACCGAGCCGTCCGGCTGCGGTGGCGTCGGCACGGCGATAAAAATCACGTCCGACTTCGCGACGCCCTCGGCGGTGCTGCTTGTGAAACTGAGCCGGCCCGCCGCCACGTTCTTCTTCACCAATTCCTCCAAGCCCGGCTCGTAAATGGGGATGCCGCCGGCTTGAAGCACTTTGACTTTTGCCGCGTCGTTGTCCACACACACGACCTGGTGGCCGACCTCGGCGAAACACGCGCCGGTGACAAGGCCGACGTAACCCGTACCGATGATGGTTAATTTCATATCAAGAACATTCAACAATCGGAACGCCGATCTCCCGATCGGCGCGCCTGAGGCGGATTTCCCCTGGTTCGAGCCGATCGAGAGAGCGGCGCTCCGGCTCCTGCAAAGGCACGGCCCATCACTTTGATTCTTTGATGAGGAAACGCCCGTAAATCAAACCCGCCAGCGCGCCGCCCAACAGCGGGCCGATCCAATAGACGAGGTGGTTGTTCCAATGTCCACTGGCCAGCGCCGGTCCGAACGTGCGGGCCGGATTCATCGCCGCACCGGTCAACGGACCGCCGAATAGAATGTCGAGCGCGACCGTCAAGCCAATGGCCAAGCCGCCAATCTTTGGCGCGCGCACGTCCACCGCCGAACCGTAAACGACAAATACCAGGAAAAACGTCAGCACGGCTTCGATGGCAATGGCTTGGGCGGTGGTCACGACCGGAACAAGCGGGGTGCCGGTTTGCGAAATATCGGGCGTCCCACCGACAACCGCAACGCCGCCAAGCAACCAAACACAGAGCAGTCCTGCAACCGTTGCACCCGCGAGTTGGGCAATCCAGTAAGCGACGGTCTTCCCAAAATCAATCTTGCCGCCGACCAGCAAGCCGAATGTCACTGCCGGATTCAAATGACCACCGGAAATAGCACCTGTCGCCGACACCATCACTGCAATGGCCAGACCGTGCGCCAGCGCAATGCCCAGCAAACCGCCGGGAACAGAACCCAAATGATGAATGGCCCCCACGCCGATGAAAATTAGCGTGAACGTGCCGATGAATTCGGCGACGCATTGTTTGAGCAGGTTTCGGTTCATGTTCAGGGTTTATTGGTTTTGACGGTCGGCGGCGTGCTTAAGAACGGCAGGGTCGCCGCTGCCGTTGGCGCGGACGCCTGCGCCGGCAGTTTCGATCTGAGCGCTTCCGCCCGGATGCCCGCTTCGTTGACAACGGAACCGTAGCTCTGCGCACGGCTGATGTCCTCGTAAAGACCGAGCGCCTGGCCAAGCTTGTTCTGTGATTCGTAAATGCGCGCCAAGGCAAATTTCGCCTGCGGTACCAAAGTCTCGCCCGGATGCCGGTCAATCAATTCCTTGTAAGCCCGCGCCGCTTCCTCCGGCTTGGCCTGCGCGTCGAGCGCCGCCGCCACGCCGAGCATCGCCTGGCCCCGGAACGGGCTGTCCGGATAATCCCGACTGAATTTTTGGAACTGTGCCTGCGCCTCCGCGTATTTGCCCTGCGTGAACAAAGCCCCCCCCGCTGCCAACAACGCCCGCGCGCCCGCGCTCGTGCCGGGATGGGCGGCTGCGACTTTCAAATACGCGTCCGCCGATTCCGCGTAGCTGCCGCTGGAAACCGCCGCCGCCACCGCGTCAGACAACGCCTCGCCAGCGCTGATTTCCTTCTCGCCCTGCGACCAGACATAGTAAGAAACGATCACGCCCACGATGACCAGGATGCCCGCGCCCCAAGAGACTTGTTTCTTGTTCGCCTCGAACCACGCCCATGCCTGCTCAAATACCGTTAAACCCGCGACATTTTGTTCCATATTGAGTTGGTAATCTTTCGGTCTGGCGCGTGAAACGCAAGCTTGAAATTCGTGGATTTGGCTCGGCGCGGGCGCACGAATTGACTCAAAAAGAATGTTACCGAAGGCGGGGTGAAATGGATTGAAGAAACCATACGTTGACTCAAAAAGGGTGTTACCGAGCTATGGACACCAA
>JALOTT010000422.1 GCA_025457745.1 Verrucomicrobiota bacterium | reverse complement strand
CCCCGCCAGCCGGGGGAACAGAACCACAAACAACAAACCAACAAGAGGACATTCTCTCGTGAGTTAACAATAGGACATTTCTAAAGAGTTTTGACAGGCCAAGTTTATCACGTTGGTCGCTTGCGCGGCGAGACGGTCATCCACCGCGCCGAGCATGAAAGTTTGCGTGCCGCCGCCGGAGGCGCCGGTGCAGGCGAGGCGCTTCTTGTCCACGTCCGGCAGCGATTCGAGGAAGTCCAGAGCGCGAATGCTGTTCCAGGTTTGCAGACCCATCAAGCTGATGCCCCAGAGTTCGTCGGTGCGGTTGGTGCCGAATTGGCAGTGGACTTCATGAAGCAGACCCTTGGCCCGAAAATCTGGAGCGCACGAATCGGGAAAACGTGTGTCGTTATAGCCGACCATGCCCTGCCGCGCGAAGCCGATGCAGCGCGCCGCCACGCTGGCATCTTTCGTATCCGACATGCGGCCTTCCTTGCAGTGCCCGTGCGGACTGAGCACGCCCGGGAACGGGCCTCTCCCCTTCCCTGGCGGCCGATATAAATTGCCCGCGCGATAAAACCCTGGATGCATCTGGAAAAAATTGACACCACCATCGTGCTCAGGCTTAATGAGCCGGCCATGATCGAGTGCGGAATTTCCGTCAACTAAACCAAGTCAGACCAAAACTATGAATCCCTTCAAAGTCATTTCCATCGTCGCGGTGGCCGTCGTCACCATGCTGCCAGCCCCATTGCACGCCGACTCGACGCCGCGTGATTTCACGATGGAAACGCCCGCGCAGCGGGAGCAGCGCATGGCGTGGTTCAACCGTGCGCGCTTCGGCTTGTTCATTCATTGGGGCGTTTATTCCGTGCCCGCCGGCGAGTGGCAGGGAAAAACCAACTACGGCGAGTGGTTCATGGAGGAAACCAAGATGCCGGTTTCCCAATATGAAAAGTTCGCGCAGCAATTCAACCCGGTAAAGTATGACGCGAAGGAGTGGGTGCGCATGGCCAAAGACGCCGGCATGAAATACATCGTCATCACCAGCAAACATCACGATGGCTTCGGCATGTTCCGCTCCGACCTGACGGATTGGTGCATCAAGTCCACGCCGTTCCAGCGTGCCCCTCTCAAGGAACTCGCCGACGCTTGCAAGGCCGCCGGCATCACGCTTTGTTTCTACTATTCAATCATGGACTGGCATCATCCGGACTGGGGCACGCGCCGCGCCTGGAATGACAAGGCCACCGGCGAGCCGGACATGGATCGCTACGTGGTTTACATGAAGGCCCAGCTCAAGGAATTGGTCACCCGTTACGGGCCGCTTGGCATCCTGTGGTTCGACGGTGAATGGGAAAAGCCCTGGACGCACGAGCGCGGCGTGGACCTTTACAACTACGTCCGCAATCTCCAGCCGAACATCATCATCAACAACCGCGTCGGCAAAGGTCGCGCTGGCATGGGGGGCATGGACAAGGGCCAGGGCGTGGGCGACTACGGCACACCCGAACAGGAAATTCCGCCCACGGGTTTCGGACCGGGCGTGGCGTGGGAGTCCTGCATGACGATGAACAAGCATTGGGGCTACAACCAACACGACCAGAATTGGAAATCCGCCCAAGTGCTCATCCGCAACCTCGTTGATTGCGCCAGCAAAGGCGGCAACTACCTCCTCAACGTCGGCCCGACAAGCGAAGGTTTGATCCCCGGCCCGAGCATCGAACGCCTCGCTGCAATCGGCAAATGGATGAAAGCCAACTCCGAATCCATCTACGGCACCAAGGCCAGCCCGTTCGAGAGGTTGGAATTCGGGCGCTGCACGCAGAAACCCCTGGGCGTTGGCAAAACGCGGCTTTACCTGCACGTCTTCGAACGTCCGAAGGATGGCAGACTCGTCCTGCCGGGCCTTGCCAACAAACCGCTCAAGGCGTCCTTCCTCGGTGGTGGCGGGAAACTCGACGTGGCGGCCGGAGAAAATAAAGTTGTCATCACGCTACCCGCCGAATTGCCGGACCAGCACGACACCGTCGTTGCGCTCGACATCAAGGGAATAACCCACGTTATAAAGGGATCGTAAAGGGAGCCGGAGTATTTGCACAATTTGAGGCTGACGATTTTACGGATTCCGCATCGTGCTTTTCCCGAACTGCGGTCGTGCCGATTTGAAGTTTGGAATCCGACTGCCGTCGTGCTTTGCATCCCAATGGCCGCGCGCTCGTCGCGTTGTACGCCGTTGGCCGGTATGGAAATTTCCTATGGGTCGGGATGCTTCAACGCCGGCTAACTTGAAAGCGCGCCTTCGGCAGCGGCGGCTTTTTGGTTGAAGATGAGCTTGTCCTTGTCGGTTGTGACGACAATCGGTTCGCCCTCGTGCAGGTGGCCGCGCAGGATTTCCTCGGCGAGGGGGTCTTCGAGAAAGCGCTCGACGGCGCGGCGCATCGGACGCGCGCCGTATTGCGGGTCGTAGCCCCGGTCCACCAGAAAATCCTTCGCCTTCTCATCCAGTGTAAGTTCGATGTTCTTCTTCTTGAGGCGTTCAAGGACCTTGCCGACTTCCAACGTGAGTATTTGAATGAGGTCGGGTTTGGTGAGCGAACGGAAGACGATAATGTCGTCGAGCCGGTTCAGGAATTCGGGCCGGAAAGTTTTCCTGGCATCTTCCATGATGCGCTCGCGCATTTTTTCGTAACTGCTTTCATCGGTGATCGGCGAGAAGCCGAGCGTGGATTGCCGCTTGATGGTGTCCGAGCCGACGTTCGAGGTCATCAGGATGATGGTGTTCCGAAAATTCACCACGCGGCCCACGTTGTCGGTGAGCTTGCCGTCCTCGAGAATCTGCAAAAGAATATTCCACACGTCGGGGTGGGCCTTTTCAATTTCGTCAAAGAGCACCACGGAATAGGGCTTGCGGCGCACCTGTTCGGTGAGCTGGCCGCCTTCCTCGTAGCCGACGTAGCCGGGCGGCGAGCCGATGAGCCGCGAGACGTTGAACTTCTCCATGTATTCGCTCATGTCGAGCTGGATGAGCGCTTTGGCGTCGCCGAACATCTGCTCGGCGAGCGTCTTGGCAAGCAGTGTCTTGCCGACGCCCGTCGGGCCGAGCACCGCGAATGTGCCGATGGGCCGGCGCGGGTCTTTCAAATCGGCGCGCGACCGGCGCAACGCCTTGCAAATGGCAACGACGGCTTCGTGCTGGCCAATGATGACCTTTCCCATCTCGCCCTCCACCGCAAGCAACCGCGCCATTTCATCCTGTCCGATGCGCTGAAGCGGAACGCCCGTCCACTTGGAGACGATGTGCAAAATATCCTCCTCGTCCACGAGAACGCGCTTCTCTTCGCGCGAAGTGCGCCAGTCTTTGAGCAGGGCCTCCAGTTTATCCTTCGCCTGCTTCTCCTGGTCACGCATCTGCGCCGCGCCTTCAAAGTCCTGGTTCTTGATGGCACGTTCCTTCTGGGTCTTGATTTCTTCGATCTCGGCCTCGACCGCCTTGGTTTCGGGCGGGCGGGTCATGGTGCTGATGCGCGCGCGCGACCCGGCTTCATCCAGCACGTCAATGGCCTTGTCCGGCAGAAAACGGTCGGTAATGTAACGATCGGAGAACCTCACCGAAGCTTCGACCGCCTTGTCGGTGAACTCGGCTTTGTGATGGACCTCGTATTTCGGACGCAGACCCTTCAAAATCAAAATGG
>JALOTT010000421.1 GCA_025457745.1 Verrucomicrobiota bacterium | reverse complement strand
TTTCATCCGACAAACCGATTTTGAGAATTCGTGCTGACCAATGATGACGCCAATTTGGTGCAGGCTATGTAGTGTTATTTATACGCGGACATGTAGCTTGCTCTTATTCCGCTGCCAAATAAATCCAACCGCATCTAAAGCGCGAAACCGCGCATCGCTTAATTGTCCGCCTTTTTTAGCCCGTCGTTGTGTCAACACCCAGCGGTTTAGCTTGGCCGTCTCGTCATCAATGACTCTCACGGTTGAAGCGCCATTTGCAGACGCGTATTTTTTGAATCGCTCGAACATTTCAAACCACTGCTTGTCAGTGTTTGGTGGCGCAGGCGTCCATGTGAAATCTATTTCGTCCAACCGCTTCTTTATCTCGACTGGCAGCGTTCCATTCTTGAGTCGTCGCCGTTGCTTGGTCATCCAGTTCGCCAAGCCTGGATAATTTTTGTCGAGCTGTGAAACTGCCAGATGCCCATGCTCGGCTTTATGTGCGAGCAGAGCTTCAATCCTCTCTTTCAAATCTTTGGCCGGCGGCAAGGCGTTGGGCGCTTTCCACTCAAACCCGATTGAGTTTAGTCGGCCTTCGTATTCCTTATTCAGTTTGCCTTGGTTGCCTTTGTATCGTTGGGCAGACACCCATCCGCCGAGCAGTGGGTTTTCCTTCCATTTGACCGGCACAAGCGTGTGGCCAAACCGTTCCTTGTAAGCGCACAACTCCGCGAATCGTTCAGCCACTCATGGAGTATCTGGCGCAACAAAGCGAGCGACGGAACGAGGACAAGCAAGCGTGACGCCTGCATCTTTTCAGCAACCCACAGGGCAACGAGTGTCTTGCCCGTGCCGCACGCCATGATTGCCGAAACGCGGTCGTAATCCTGAAACGCCGGGAGGATAACGTCCAACGCCTCGGTTTGATGCGGCTGCGGAGTTTTCTTGGGCGCTTGATAAACCGAGTCAGCCAGCCACGCTTCAATGGTTTTGAAGTCGGCGGGTTCAAGCCGGTCCAAATCCGAACCGCGGATGCAAAAGAATCCCTGCCGGTCATTGAGAACTGACGGGAGTTCGTCGCAGTTCGTGAGTAGGATGCGGCTATGAATGTTCGGGCTGTCAGCCAAACCCATGAAAGTGGAAAGCTCGCGCCAAGTCAGGGCTGGTCTGCCGGTGCGGAACTTGACCTGATAGGCGCTGAATTTTCCGAGGCGCGTTTTGAGCACGCCGTCCACGCCGTAGTCCTGCATGGCCAGTTGCAGGTTGCCGAGAATTTCAGTCGGCACACTCGGCAGCGGCCAGACCGTTTCGGCGTCGTGCTTGCGCTGCGTGGCGAGATAGGCTTCGGTAAAAACCTCAAAAGCATCGCCGCGAGATTTTTCGTCCGGCAAGGCGGCGATACGCCGCTCCAATTCAACGAAGGCGGACAATCCAGCGAACAGCCGTTGCTGAACGAAACGGCCTGCTTTGGAATGCCGGGCATTTGCCACGACGCGAGACTACCAACTTCAGGTGGATTGGGAAAGATTCTGTCGCCCTTACAGGGCTTGATATTTTTTGAACGATTAACCTAGGGCGTTGCCCTGGGCTATTATCTGTCGGGCTTACAGCCCTTCAGTTTGCGACTCGCTTAGCTTGCCCTTCCGAATCGGTGTTCAATCCGTGTTTCATCTGTGGCAAAAAATCTTCTCCGCAACTCCATCCGCTTTGTCCGCCGTTGATAGCTCAATCCACTCCACGTTTGCGTGTTTGCAAAACCACGGCATCTGCCGTTTGGCTAACCGGGGGTTCACGGCGCCGGAATGAAAGCGCCCGGAGCATACGGGCCCAACCCGACTCCGCTGGGCAGCGAAGCTTCGGGCGGCGTGCCGACGGGATTGGGAATGTAATTTTCCCGGATGACGTCGTTGACCTTGCCGCTGCGCAGGTAATCGCTCAGATCGCTGACGGCATTCACGGCCGCGCCTTGGGCTTTCTTCTGCTCCATGGCCCACTGCTCCTTGGCGGAATCAATCTCGCGCAGGTTGTGGTAAATCACGTTCAGCCGGGTGTTGTCCCGCGCCTTGACGAACTTCGGAATCGCCATCGCGGCCAGCAGGCCGATGATCGAGACCACGATCATCAACTCGGTGAGCGTAAAGCCGGTCCACCGGACGATCCGGGTGTCGGGACGGGCCTTTCGGATGAAGATCATAACAAACTATCTCTGGCGGGAGTTGCGCAGTTTCCATGCCGCCAATCTGTGTCCGTACTGGGTTCGAGCCGTCGGGGGCGGATCGCCAGCGCCGATGTTCTTTTTCCACACGGACGTCGCGGTGCTGACCTAAATCGAGACAGCTTGCTGGTATTCGGGCACGAGCACCTCGGCCCGGGGCTTGAGGGTGCGCAAGGTGGCGGCGAAGGCGAGGGCCTGGGATTCTTCACCGTGGATGACGTGAATTCGTTTGATGTCCCCGGTGATGGCTTCGACGTAACGACGCAATTCGTTTTTGTCCGCGTGACCGGAGTAGGCGTCAATGGAAGCGACGCGGGCGCGGACCACGTTGGGTTCGCCAAAAATGTTGACAGGACTTCGGCCGGCCATGATTTGCGCGCCGAGCGTGTGTTCCGCACAGTAGCCGATGAACAGGATGAGGTTCTTCGGATCGCCGATGTTGTTCCGGAGATGGTGGCGGATGCGGCCGGCTTCGGCCATGCCCGAGGCACTGATGATGATGGCGGGCTCCTTCAAATCGTTGAGCTTCATCGAGTGCGCCACTTCGCGGATGTAGGTGAGGTTCTCCATGCCGAAAGGGTTTTCCTTTTCGCGCAGGAATTTGTAGATCGTGTCGTTGAAACATTCCGGGTGCAGCCGATAAATCTCCGTGGCGTTCACGCTCAACGGACTGTCCACGAAAATCGGCACGCGCGGCAGACGGCCCGCCAACGCCAGTTCGTGCAACGTGTAAACAATCTGCTGTGTGCGTCCGACCGAAAACGACGGGATGATGACCTTGCCGTTTTTCTTCACGGTGTCGCAAACGAACCGGCAAACCGCCTCGTCGGCATCGGTGCGGGGCGAGTGCTCGCGGTCACCGTAAGTGGACTCGACTTGGAGGTAGTCCACATCTTCCACCGGTTGGGGATCGCGCAGGATGTCGTCCTGGCCGCGGCCCACGTCGCCGCTGAAGAGGTAACGAAACTTCCGCGCGCCTTCCCGAATATCCAACACCACCTGCGCCGAGCCAAGGATATGGCCGGCGTCACGAAACGTCACCGTTACCCCGTCCAACACGGGAAAAGGGCGATCATAGTTGATGGCGACGAACTGGCGGATGGATTTCTCGGCGTCGTACGCGGTGTAGAGCGGTTCAACCGGCGGCAGGCCCTGCTTGGCGCGTTTTTTAGAAACGAACGCGGCGTCGTCCGTCTGAATGCCTGCCGAGTCTTCGAGCATGATGCTGGCGAGGTCGCGCGTGGCGAAGGTGCAGTAGATGTTGCCCTCGTAACCCTGGCGGCAGAGGTTGGGCAGGTTGCCGCAATGATCAATGTGCGCGTGGCTCAACACCACTGCGTCGAGCGGCTTCGGGTCGAAAGGGAAATTGCGATTTCTTTCAATGGATTCGGCGCGTTTGCCCTGGAACAACCCGCATTCGAGCAACAACCGCCGGCCGTTGATTTCGAAGAGATACATCGAACCCGTGGTCGTGCGCGTAGCGCCG
>JALOTT010000420.1 GCA_025457745.1 Verrucomicrobiota bacterium | reverse complement strand
CCACGACGGTCAAGATCAACGAGTATCTGGCCGCGCATCCAAATTTTGCCAGCAAGCTGGCGGACATCCCGGACATCGTTGTCCCCGGCGTAATCAGCTGGCCGTTTGCTTTGGCGATTATCTACAGCGTTTCAACGGTCGGCTCGATCCTGGGCGGTTGGCTGCCAAAGCAATTCATCAACAGCGGCATGGACGCGAACAAATCCCGCAAGTCGGCCATGTTCATTTTTGCCCTCTTCCCGCTCTGCGTTTTGCTTGCCTCGCGACTCGGGGCCATCAACACCTGGTACGCGGTGGCCACCATCGCGGTCGCCTGCGCCGCTCATCAGGCTTGGTCCGCCAACATCTTCACCACCGTCTCCGACATGTTCCCGAAGAAGACCGTTGCGTGGTGGAGGTCGGCTACGGGATCATGTTCGTGACTTGCGGCTTGGCCTACGTCACCGCGTGGGTGGTGATGCATCTGCTCGTGCCCAAGTTTAAGAAGATCGTTGTCTGAGCAGACGGAAGACTGCGGCCGCGGGAACACAGACCACACTGAGATCGAGTTTTTATTGTAATCTGAGAACTGAAACACGAAACTGAAGGATCACGAATTATGAGTTACGGACTGAATATCAAACCGGCGGGGGGACTGGACTTTGTCTCGCTGGGTGCGCTGGTGCACCGGCTCGACCCGGGCATCATTCCCTTCCGCAAGGCAACCGAATGCCGCATCCACGTGAGCGGCGGCGAATTCAACTGCGCCGCGAACCTCGCGGACTGCTTCCGCATGAACACCGGCGTCGCCACAGCGCGCGTCGAGTATCCCATCGGCGATCTGATCGCTGAACGCGTGAAGGCGATGGGCGTGAAACCGTTCTACAAGGTGTTCAAGCACGACGGCGTGCGCGGCCCGAATCATGCCACGGTCTATAGCGACCAGGGCTGCGGCGTGCGCGCCCCGGTGGTGTTCTACAATCGCTCGAACGAGGCGGGCGGCCTGCTCAAGCCGGGCGACTTCAACTGGGCGGAGATTTTCGGCCAAGGCACGCGCTGGTTCCACAGCGGCGGCATCTTCGCGGCGCTGTCCGAGACGACCGGCGAGCTGATCATCGAAGGCATGAAGGCGGCGAAGGCCGCGGGCGCGATCACGTCGTTCGACCTGAACTTCCGGCAGAAGCTCTGGGACATCTGGGGCGGCCAGGACAAGGCGCTCTCGGTGATGAAACGCATCGTCGAGCGCGTGGACGTGTTGGTAGGCAACGAAGAGGATTTGCAGAAGGGCCTCGGCCTGAAAGGCCCGGACGTGCACGCCAAGAACAAGCTCGATTCGAGCGTCTTCGTCGGCATGATGGACGAGGTGGTGAAGAACTTCCCGAAGGTCAAAGTCGTGGCGACGACACTGCGCGAGGTGCACTCGACCAACCGGCACAGTTGGGGCGCGGTGGCGTGGATGGACGGCAAGACCTATTCTTCGCCAACGTGCGAATTGGACGTGTATGACCGCATCGGCGGCGGCGATGGCTTTGCGTCCGGCCTGTTCTACGGCATGATGACCGGCGCGACGCCGGAGGAATGTGTGAAACTCGGCTGGGCGCACGGCGCGTTGCTGACGACGTTCCCGGGCGACACGACGATGGCCACGGTGGAACAGGTGAAGGCCTTTGCCAAAGGCGGCTCCGCGCGGGTGCAACGCTAGGCAACGACCGAAACGATTTGTAGCAGCGGACGCAAGTCCGCTCACTCTTGACCGGAACTCAGTTTGAGCCGACTCACGTCGGCTGCTACGGAGATCAAGTAGAGCGGCGCTCTACCGAGACGCCGCTCCGCAGAAAGCAGATTTAGGCGGACAGGAATCCGCCTTTTGAACAACACGAAAGACAAAAAATAATCTATGGAACCAAAAGCTGACATCGCACTCATCGGTCTGGCCGTCATGGGCCAGAATTTGATCTTAAACATGAACGACCACGGCTTCACCGTCGTCGCCTATAACCGCACCACCTCGAAGGTGGACGACTTCGTCAACAACGAGGCCAAAGGCACCAAGGTCATCGGCGCGCATTCGCTGGCCGAGATGGTCGCTCTGCTCAAGCGCCCCCGCCGCGTCATGCTCATGGTCAAAGCCGGCAAGGCCGTGGACGAATTCATCGAGCAACTGCTCGGCGTGCTCGAACCCGGCGACATCATCATTGACGGCGGCAACTCGCTCTTCGAGGACACCATCCGCCGCACGAAATACGTCGAGAGCAAGGGCCTGCTTTACATCGGCACCGGCGTGAGCGGCGGCGAGGAAGGCGCGCGGCGCGGTCCGAGCATCATGCCCGGCGGCAGCCCGGCGGCGTGGGAACACGTCAAACCCATCTTCCAGGCCATTTCGGCCAAGGTGGGGGAAAATGTTCCTTGTTGCGATTGGGTGGGCGAAGGCGGCGCCGGCCATTACGTAAAGATGACCCACAACGGCATCGAATACGGGGACATGCAACTCACCTGCGAAGCCTACCACCTGATGAAGGACGGCCTCGGCATGACGCCCGACGAAATGCACGAAGTCTTCAAGGAATGGAACACCGGCGAACTGGACTCCTACCTCGTCGAGATCACCCGCGACATCCTCGCCAAGAAAGACGACGACGGCACGCCCCTCGTGGACAAGATCCTCGATACCGCCGGCCAGAAGGGCACGGGCAAGTGGACGGTCATTTCGTCGCAAGACATGGGCATCCCCATCACACTGATCGCGGAGGCCGTCTATTCGCGCTGCGTCTCCGCCATGAAAGACCAGCGCGTGCAGGCCGCGAAAGTCTTCAAGCCCAAAAACCCGAAGTTCTCCGGCGACCGCAAACAGTGGGTGAACGACATCCGCCAGGCGCTCTACGCCTCCAAGATCATCAGCTACACGCAAGGCTACATGCTCATGCGCGCGGCAGCGAAGCAGTATGGCTGGAATTTGAACAACGGCGGCATCGCGCTCATGTGGCGGGGCGGCTGCATCATCCGCAGCGCGTTTCTCGGCGACATCAAGAAAGCCTTCGACAAGAAGCCGAATCTGGACAATCTGCTCCTCGATCCCTTCTTCAAGAAAGCGATCAAAGGCTGCGCCCGCAGTTGGCGCAAGGTCGTGGCTACTGCGGTCAAGAAGGGCATTCCCGTCCCGGCGTTCAGCACGGCGCTGGCGTTCTTCGACGGCATTCGCAGCGAACGCCTGCCCGCAAACCTGCTCCAGGCCCAGCGCGATTATTTCGGCGCGCACACCTACGAGCGCGTGGACAAACCGCGCGGCGAATTCTTCCACACCAACTGGACCGGCACCGGCGGCCGCGTGGCCAGCAGCACGTACACGGTCTGACCCCATAGCGGCGTCTCGGTAGAGCGCCGCTGACTGGGATTGCGAAGATTGCGGCGCTCTGCCGAGGCGCCGTTACGCTTATATGAGAGCGCGGCCCGCTGTCTTCTTGACGTCCGGGCCGTTTCCGTTGAAAGTCACGGCGTTCGACAACATGGTTTCACGACGCGACATCAAGCGGTTCAGCGATGAGATCGCCCGGCGATTCAAGCCGGAGAAGATCATTCTGTTCGGCTCGTACGCCTACGGCAAACCCACGCCGGACTCGGACGTGGACCTCTTGGTCGTCATGCCTTACGACCGGCGCAAAGGCCGGATGTCGCTGCGGATTCTGGAGGCGCTGGACTACCATTCCCTCTTGGACCTGTTGGTGCGGACCCCGACGGAAGTGCGGCAGCGACAGCGCTGGGGCGATTGTTTCATCGAAGAAGTCCTAACCAAGGGGAAGGTCCTCTATGAAGCCGCTCACTCGTGACTGGATCAGGAAAGCGGAGAACGATTTCAAGGTCGCTGTCCAAGTCATGGGGCGCCGCAAGGATCCGGTGCCTGATGCGGTTTGTTTCCACTGTCAGCAGTGCGTGGAGAAATATCTGAAAGCGCGGCTGGTTGAAGCGGGCCTTTCGTTTCCCAAGTCCCACGACTTGTTTCTCCTGGTGAATCTGGTCGGCGCAGTGGAACCGAAATGGCTGTCCTTCTCCTCGGCGGCTAGAGCAAAACAAACAAAACTGTAGCCGCGAAAGAACGC
>JALOTT010000419.1 GCA_025457745.1 Verrucomicrobiota bacterium | reverse complement strand
GGCGGCTGGAATGATCAGCGGCACGTCTTCCGGCGTGGTGTAAGTGTCGTTGACGGCGACGGGCGAGGCTTCGTTGACGGGGGTGATGTTGATGGTGACGGTGGCAACATTGCCGGTGATTTCGCCATCGTGCGCCGCGTAGGTAAAGCTGTCAGTGCCGTAGAAATTGGTGTTTGGGGTGTAAGTGAAGCCGCCGTTGAGGTTGAGGCTTAAGCTGCCGTGGGTGACGTTGCTCACGAGCCGGGCGGTCAAAGGATCGCTGTCGGCATCCGTGTCATTGGTGAGAATGCCGGCGGCCGGAATGATGAGTGGCAGGTCTTCCGGCGTGGTGTAAGCATCGTTGTTGGCCACGGGGGGAGTGCCATTGACGACCGTGAGCGAGGCCTTGCGGCTGGTCACCGTGCCGCCGGCATTTCTGACCTGCACAAAGTATTGCCCCTCGTCCGAGTTCTGAACGTTGGTGAGAATCAAAGTGCTGCGGGTTTCATCGGGAAGCAGTTGATCGAGAATTAACAATCCGTCTTTGTACCACTGATACGAGAGCGCCGTTCCACTGGTGGCAACGACCGTGAAAGTAGCGGTGCCTCCATCTATGACAACGGTATCCAAAGGTTGGACATTGATAACGGGGGGTGGAGCGGCCAAACTTCTCGCGGGGAACAGGCAGCACAGAAACAGGCACAGTGCGGCCCTTCTGTGCGCCTCGTCCAATAGCTGTATTCGCCATGTCTGCATTACGGACAACCCCAAAGCTAATCCAATGCCAGCCTTAGAACCGGTAGGTCAGCTTGAGGCGGAAACTGCGTCCATCGCGCTCAATCCTGTCCTGTAAATGGAAGCGGGAGGCGGGATCCGAGTATTTGCAGTCCAGCAGGTTGTAAACGCTGGCGGAGAATTCCAGGTTCTTCACAAGGTTCTGGCTGAAGAGCGTAAGGTTGACCACGCCAAAACCAGCGGCATCCGCACCCGGCAAGGTTTCTCCGGTCGTGGTCGTGTAGAGGCTGTGGCGACTACTGGTGTATTGGTATTCCAGCCCGGCAAAGACCTTTTCCCGAATGAGCGGCACGCTCAGATTCAGTTTCACCAGATGGGCGGGCGAATCTGGCACGTTGCCGCCCATGGTGCGGTCTTCCGTTTCCTGGAAGGAATAACTCAACCGCGCGCGAATGCCGTTGGTCCAGAATCCTTGCAAAGCCAGTTCAACCCCTTTGGTTTGCGCGTTGAAGTTGGTGAAAAAGCCGTTTTGGAGGACGATCAGGTCATCCATTTGGTTGATGAACCCGGAAACGGACGAGCGCAGGTGTTTGCCGATTTCCTGCTCATACACCAACTCGTAGGAGGTGATCTCCTCCGGCTGGATGTCTTGGAAGCGCGGATCGCTTAACTCGAGGAAGTTGGGGGCGCGAAAAGCCGTTCCGTACAGGGCCTTGAGGGTGGATTTCTCGAAGGGATGGTAAATCAGCGCCAGGCGCGGATTTAAGGCGGGATCGAAATCGCCGTATTGATCATAGCGCACACCGCCGTTGAAAAGCAGGTTCGTCCGCAACACAAATTCACCCTGGACATAGACTCCGTAGCTTTGCCGGTCGCTTTGGTTGTCGGTATAGACCGTGGTTGAGTCGAACACGCGTTGTTCCTGGCGGAAGTCGTCCCGATACTCAGCGCCGAGGGTGACCGTGTGACGATTCCACAGTCGTTTGGTCAGTTGGAGTTCCGCACCCCACCATTCGCCGGCCTGTTCTTCCCGGTAGAACGCCACCGCCAGCGGGTCGCCCACCGGGTAGCCGATGGAGTAATCGTTCCGGTCGTAATAAAGCTGCGCTGTCACATCCACGATCTCGGGGAAACTGTGAGCGTATTTCAAGGCGGCATAGCTTCGTTCATCGGTCGTGCGCAATCGTGGATCATTGAAAGTCGTAATAAACTGGGCCGTGGGATTGGCTTTTTCGCGGCTGCTGAAGGCGCCTTCCAAAGTAAAATCCCGATAGCTCAAAGAGCCGAAGAAACTGCTGAAGAAATCTTCATCCCGACCTTTTGCGACGCCGTTGTTTTGCGCCGGCGTGTTGAACTCCTTGTAAAACAGCCGGTCCGCGCCGTCGCTCTCATAATACGTCCCGGAGAGCAGCAGTTGCACGCCGTTCGTGAACAGTTTCCCGAAGGTCGCGCGGGCCTTGTACGAGTCAAACTCGCCGTATTCACCGGAGACTTCGGCGCCATTGAGTTGTTTTCCCGTTCGCGTAATAACGTTGATCACGCCGAAGAAGGCGTTGTTGCCGTAAAGCACCGAGCCAGGGCCGCGGATGATTTCCACCCGGTCAATCAAATCAATGTCCAGCAAAAACGCCGTGTCAACGAACGCGCCGTCGGTCAGGTTGTTGTTGACGCGATGTCCGTCCACCAGCAGCAAAATCCGGCTGTTGAAATCGCCCAGGCTGACGCCGCGTGCGCCCAGGAACGCATAGTTGCGGTCGTAAGACACATGGAAGCCTTGCACGCTCTGCAACACATCAGCCAGCGTGCGATGGCCGTAACGCTTGATTTCGTCCGCGTTGATGACGGTGACGGATGAAGGGGCCTCGGTCGTCTTCTGCTCGAGCTTGGACGCGCCGAACACTTTGGGAACTTCGATCTGCATCAGCGCCTCCAACGAAAGTTCGGTGAGGTCGGGGGTTTCCGCAGCGGGCTTGGCGGCAAACGTCAGTCCAACCGGCGCGAGGGCCAATGACAAGACCACCGCGAGCGGACATGACACGATTGCCCGCCGCAGTTGACGCGACAGCGTTGGCCCGATATGAAATGTGCGCGGGTTAAACATTACGAACCGGTTGAAAGAGAGCAGCCTTTGTTCCGTTGCCCATGCGGCGGCCTGTGTTAATCAAGGATTGCGGTGCCGAACATCGGGACAGTATTGAGGCCCGGCATGAAAGGTGATAAAGGTCGGGCAGTGAACGGGCATGACCCAACCGGACTCACAGCATTTCTAGACGATCCATGCGCCTTGGTGCGACAACAATTCTAGCCGCCGTTTCGGCGGTGCTGGTGACCTTCGGCATTGGCCGCGCACAGGAAGCGCCGCTCTCCGAGTATCGCCTCAAGGCCGCATTCCTTTTCAACTTCGCCAAATTTGTCGAATGGCCGCCGGAAGCGTTCGTCGGACCGAAATCGCCGATGGTCATCGGCGTTCTCGGCGACAATCCCTTTGGCACGGAACTCGAAGAAACCGTCCGCAACAAAGTCATCAACGAACGGCCCGTGGTGGTGAAAGTCTTCCAACCGCCGGCGGCGGCCACCAACTGCCACATCCTTTTCATCAGCACCTCCGAAAAGAAGCGGCTGCCGGAGATTTTTGAGAGCCTCCGCAGGGCCAGTGTGCTGACCGTGGGCGAAACGGACGGTTTCACTGAAACCGGGGGCATGATCAATTTCGTCCCGGAGGGAAACAAGATGCGCTTCCAGATCAACGACGAAGCGGCCCGGAAGGCAAAGCTCAGCATCAGTTCCAAGTTGTTAAGCCTGGCCCTGCGTCCGCCGCGGTAAAACCAAACGCTAAAAAACTGAAAAGCTGGAATTTCAAAATGATTTCAGCTTTTCAGATTTTCCGTTTTCAGCGTTTTTTTGCTCAGTTCTTCTGCACCGGAGCGTCCAGACATTCCCGGACGAACTGCGCCAGTTTCCCGATGGAAT
>JALOTT010000071.1 GCA_025457745.1 Verrucomicrobiota bacterium | reverse complement strand
CCCATTTCACAGGCCCTGGCTCAACTTCCTCCCACTCCCACATCGCCCGACACCGATAATCATCAATGTTTGCTGGGGTTTTAAGCGGGACAGGAGTGTCCACAACTCATCCCAGCGGTCAGCCGCGTGCAGATTGCGCGCAAGCTCCTTATTCTTTTCAATGACCCTTTTCATCAAGACCGTGTCGGGCATATAACGCGCTGCGTGCCCCAAGATTTTTGTTTCTTCGCCGTACTGTTTCATGCTTCTCAGACAGGTTGAACGATTGAGCAGGCAAATACCCAGGATTTCCTTGTTGTTCAACGGTCGCAGCCAACCGCACCCATCAATTTCTTCCTGAGTCATTGGATACTTTCCAGTCCTGTATTCTTCGTCTGTTGGCGTCGAAAACCCTCGGTTCTCAGTCGCTTCCATGTTCAGATGCTCGCCGTTTCCCGCTTCGTAGCGAACGTAAAGATGGTATTTCCTCGCAGCAATCGTGACCGGATAACCAAGCCGCCGACCAATCGCCGCATGGAGGAAAGGCATTGAAGCGCACGTTCCGTAATGCTTGCCGCTGAGAAGTCCGTGGATAAAGACATCGGCTGAAGTGCTAAAGAACGTGTTTTGTTCCTCCACGGTTTGCTCATCAACTCGCTTCTCAAGCAATTGGCGCTCGCGCTCGGGGTTGTATTGAATCCGCAAATCCTCAGCCAAGACGGTGCCGAGCATTCCCATCTGATAATACGGGATCGAATTGTTGAAATCCTTGGGTTGTTCGAGGAAGTGATGGAAGTTGCGTTTTGTCTCTCGCTCGACGTGATGCGTCCACGCATCGAGCGTGCGGAGGCATTCCTCCACGTCGAGATTCTCCGACCCACGCAGCCCTTCCGCACAGAGCAGATTCATCCGAGCGATGTCCACTTTCTCGAGTTGCTCCGGGTTCAGTGCCAGAAGCTCGGCGAGCGTCTTGGGTTGCTTGAACGCTTGTGATTCAGGCGATCTTTCCTCAGCTTTTACTGCGGGTTGGTTTGTTGCGGCTTGGGCAACACAACTGGTTTCTGCGTTCACAAAAACCAGGATGCAGACGATGGATAAAATCATTCCCATGACGGACTGAGTGTAACCGTTGCTCTGTTGCTGCAAAGGTGAAAAGGAATTCTTTGTGTCCATATTCGTTAATGGGTCAGCGTAGGTTGGTCGGCTTGCACGAACGCAGTCGAGTCGTGGAGAATGCGAAACACTTGTAATCGTCCGCCTTTAACGCTTTTCATCGCTCGCAATCAAGCCGTCGCGAATGCGCAAGATGCGCCGGGCTTGGCGCGCAATGTCTTCTTCATGTGTCACGACAATGAGGGTGTGGCCCTTTTGCGCGAGTTGCGAGAAAAGCTCCATGATTTCCGCGCCGGTCTTGGAATCGAGATTGCCGGTCGGCTCGTCGGCGAGAAGGATCGAAGGCTGATTCACGAGCGCGCGGGCGACGGAGACGCGCTGGCGCTGGCCACCGGAAAGTTCATTCGGCTTGTGATGGACGCGGTCGGCCAGTCCCACGTCGGACAGCGCCTGGAGCGCGATTTTGCGGCGTTCGACGGCGGTCACCCCGGCATAGATCAGCGGCAACTCGACATTGTGCAGCGCGTTGGAGCGCGGGAGCAGGTTGAAGGTTTGAAACACAAAACCAATCTCGCGGTTGCGCACCTCGGCCAGTTGGTTGTCGTCCATCTGGCTCACGTCCGTGCCGTTGAGTTCGTAATGGCCCGAGGTCGGCGTATCGAGGCAGCCGATGAGATTCATCAACGTGGACTTGCCCGAACCGGACGGGCCCATGATGGCCACGTATTCGCCGCGCTGGATTTCGAGCGAAACTTCACGCAACGCGTGAATCGTTTCCGCGCCCATCTGATAGCGGCGGGAGATTTTCTGGAGGCGAATGAGGGCCATGTCAGCAACTCGATCAGCTAGGGCGCGTCACTCCGGGCGCGCCGGTTGGAGTGTCACCAAGGGCCAGCGGCGCGCACGGAGTGACACGCCTTACCTTGCAAAAACCGGCGTGCATATCATTTCTTCTCCTTGTCCTCTTCTTTCTCCGGCTTGCCTTTGCGGATTTTCTTCCCGTCTTCCAATTCGCGGTTGATGGCTTTGTAGCCGCCGGAAACGATTTCCTGGCCCTCGTTCAGGCCGTCGGTGATCTCCCAGTAGTCGCTATCGCTGATGCCAATTTTCACCGGCACCTGTTTCACGCGGTCATCGTTGACGACAAAAATGACTTCGGTCGGTTTTGGCGAATCCTTGGATTTCTTGTCGGTCTTGGGGGTGTTCGTGTTCGTGACCGAAGCTGAATTGGTCGTGGCCGCGGAGTTCGTCAACGTGGTTGATGGCGCGTTGGTTTTTGGCAATCGCGTGGTGACGGCCGCAATGGGCACGGTGAGCGCGTTCGTGCGGTAGCGCGCTTCGACCTCGGCGGTCACCGACATGCCGGGCCGGAAAATTTCCTTCTCCGTGACGCGGATCTTCACCTCAAATTTTGTGGCATCCTGCGAGGAGCTGCTGGAAGCAAACGCACTCGATCCTTTGGAGGAATTGGCGATTTCCGTGACGACGCCGTTGAACTTGCGGTCCTTGAACGCGTCCACTTCCAGCCGTGCCTTTTGTCCCGGCTTGATCAACACCACGTCCATCTCGCCGATGTCCACGCGCGCCTCCATGTTGTCGAGGTTGGCGATCGTCATGATTTCCGTGCCCATGTTGAAGGAAGTGCCGAGCACGCGCTCGCCCAGTTGCGATTTCAGGCGCGCAATCGTGCCGTCCATCGGCGAGAGGATCTTGGTCTTGCTCAGGTCATCAATGGCTTTGTCGAGACCGTAGTTTGCCTGGTCGGCCTGATGAACGGCCGTTTCGTAACGCAGCTTGGCCACCTCAAACGCGGTCTTGAAATCGAGCCACACCGAGTCGGAAACGAGCTTTGTGCGGAACAACTCCTCGTTGCGTTTGAACTCGGCCTCGGCTTTATCAAGCTCCGCCTGTGCAAGCGTCTTGTTGGCGAGCGCCGACTTGTAAACCGCCTCGGCGGAGTTGCGGCTGGCCTCGTAATTGTCAGGTTTGATCTGGACGAGCAAATCACCCTTCTTCACGTGGTCGCCTTCCTTCACCGGCAACGCGGTGATTTCGCCCGCCACTTCGGGGCTGATGACGACCTGCACCACGGGCTGGATTTTGCCGTTGGCGACCACCAGTTCGGTGAGATTGCGGCGCGCGACCTTGTCAGTCTGCACCGTGATGGTCACCTCGCGTTTGCGGAAGATGGCCGTGACAGTGAGCGCCACGAGCACGAGGCCGATGATGGTGAAAACGATGATCTTCCGGCGTTTCTTTGTGTTGGCCATGTTGTTATTCCTTCAGACACTCCAACCGCGTTTTTGTTTCATCGAATCAACGTGAGAGCACACATCCGCGGCGGCGCGGCCACCGGCCGGCAGCCGGCCATCGTCAACCGCCGGAAATCGCCCGCATCGCGAATCCAAATCCAATCATCAAACCTGTGAACGCGGCCCACAGCCCGAACACGACGCCGGCGGCTTTGGCGAAGGACACGCTGCTCAACCGCGCCAACGCTATCGAACGGACCACCAGCGCCCACAACACCATTATATTCACGACGGCGAAGAGGGAATGGACCGGGTTCTGCGGATCAAACTCCTTCACCAGCAGCGCGAGGCTGGGCGAGGCGAACAAATTCCCGAGGCTCAAGATGAGCAGCGTTTTGACAATGGCATCCAACACCCCGATCATGTTCGTCAGGCCGGCCGCTTCCACCGCCTTCATGTAGGTGAAGTTTCCTCTGAACAGCTTCGCGCCGAACAGCCAGAAGATCAGTCCGCGCCAGAACGGCAAAAAGAACGCCGCCACCACGGGACCGGCCACCGCGCTGATTTTGGTGCTGATGCCGGCCCACTTCTGTCCCACCTGCCGGGCCGCGTCGGCCTGCGCTTTGGGCATGTGGCCTTTTTCGATTTGTTTCTCGATGGCCTTGTCCGCGATCTCGCTCACTTGGTGAACGAAGGATTCCTGGGAGAAAATCAGCCCCGCGGCGATCCAGCTTACGACGATGGTAAGCAGCGCGGGCACGAGCCAATTGGCCGTGGAGACGGGCGCAGCTTTTACCTCTTCAAAAACTTCACCCGGAGCGGCGAAGACGTTCATGAGCCGGGTGGGCAGCGAGGTCGCGGGCGGTTTGGGTGTGTCCGGTTGCGTCTCTGGCGTTGGCGAAGGCTGGTCCATAATCTTCTGATCGCAATGGAAGCCCTTGCGGGCTAACGGCCAAGAGAATGCGGCAAACCCGGCAGCTTGTCCAGCGGCGAGTCTGTCCGGAACTGTCCGGCAGCGACTCCTCAAACTCCCGGCTGGCGGGAACGCGGCTTGACGCTAGGATTTGGCCGTCAATGAAGCCAAGACAGATCTTGTGGGCAATCGCCATGGCCCAACTGGCGGTGCTGGTGGTGTTGGGCTGGCATTTCCGCCATGCATTGAACACGGATGCGGTGGCTTACATCCGGATCGCTTCCTATTACGCAGATGGCAACGTCGCCCTGGCGGTTTCCGGTTACTGGGGGCCGCTGTTGAGTTGGTTGATGGCCGGGTTCTTGAAGCTCGGTGTGCCGGAGTTGGTCGCGGCCCGGCTGGCGATGATGGTGTCGGCGCAGGTTTTTCTGTGGGGATGTGTTGCGGTCTTCGAATCGTTCCGAGTGCCCCGCTGGTGGTGCGTTATCGGTGCAGTACTGGCGGCGCTGGCCGGGGCTTACTGGTCAGCCTTGGAGATTACACCAGACCTGCTCTTGGCTGGGATCATCGCACTCGCTGTCAGCCGGATGTGCGACGACACAAAAACAGGAGGCTTTTCCGACGCAGTAACCGGTTTGCTCTGGGGTTTGGCGTATCTTACCAAAGCAATCGCGCTGCCTTTGGGCTGCCTGACGATGCTGGCGTTTGCGGGTCTGGATTATTTGCGGAATTGCGGGGCACTGCCAGCCATTTTTCGTCAGGTGTTGGTGCGGGCTGCGGTCTTTGCCCTCGTTGCCGCGCCTTGGGTGGCGACGCTTTCGCTGAAATACCACCAGTTCACATTTTCCACCACCGCGCGGATCAGTCATGCGCTTACGGGCCCGCCGGACGTTGACCGGTATCATCCGTTCGCGCGGACTTTTCATCAGCCAGAACCGGGCAGGATCACGAGTTGGGAAGAGCCGTCGCTGATGGCTTACCGAACCTGGTCGCCGTTTGAGAGCGCGGCTTATCTGCGGCATCAAATCAAAGTCGTCGGACGCAACCTCGTCACGATTGCGGTGCTGCTGACGAGTCTGAACCTGGGATGGTGGCTGCTCGTTGCGGCATTCTGGTGCGCCCGGCGAAATCCAGAATCGCCACCGCAGGCGAGATGGAATTTCGCGCAACTGCTGGTGATCCCTGTGTTGCTCTCAGCGGTTTACCTTCCGTTCAGCGTGCTGATTACTCAACAACGTTTCTTTTATGCCGCGTTCCCGTTCTTCTTCGCGGGACTTGCGCTGTGGACGGAGAGTGCAAGCGCGCAAAGACTGAACGCGAGATTCAGACAATCGTTAGTGATCATTTCCACCTGCTTGCCCTTGCTGGCCGCCGTGATGGTCATTGGCGATTCAACGAAGTTCGCCGGTGAATGTGCCGTTGAACTGGCAAATCGGATTCAGGCGGCGAAACTCGTTGGACCGATTGCGGGTAGCGGGTCTTTAAGGGGTGGGCGCGCGGGTTTGTACGTCGGTTTCCTGTTGAAACAACCGTGGCACGGCGATGAACTGGCCCCCATTCCGGCGAGTTTGAAACATTCCGGCGCGCGGCTGGTTGTCGTGAAAAGAAATTCTCCCCTGGCGCAGAACCTCAGCGCGGACGCCGCGTTCACGAACGCGGACGGCGTGCTGTTTCCAACGGGCTCGGGGGCGGACGATTTCCCGCTCCAAATTTTCGAAGTTGGCAGCGCGGCGCCGAAACGACGCTGGTAGGGACGCGTTCCACCCGCGTCCCCATTTACCCGGAAAAGTTTGTGACGCGGGTGGAACGCGTCCCTACCCGATATGCAAGGAGAGATCCGTCTGCATCGGCTTGAACGGTGCGAAGCTGCGACGGTGAATCGCGCACGGACCAAGCCCGGCAATGGCCGCGAGATGTTGTGGGGTGCCATAGCCTTTGTGCTCGGCGAAACCGTAGCCGGGAAACTGCCCTTCAAACTCCAGCATCATCCGGTCGCGCGTCACCTTGGCCAGCACACTCGCGGCGGCGATGGAATAACTGAGCGCATCGCCTTTCACGATGGCGGTGTGCGGAAGCTTCATCGACTTCACCGGCTTGCCATCCACGAGCACGTGTTCCGGTTGCGGTTGCAACTGCGCGAGCGCCTCGTTCATTGCGCGGTGGGTGGCTTGCAGGATGTTGATGCGGTCAATTGTCGCCGCGTCCACGATGGAAATGCCGTAACGGATTTCAGGCAGCGACGTGAGCACGGCGAAAAATTCGTTGCGTTGCGTTTCGGTGAGTTGTTTGGAGTCGTTGAGATCGCGAAGCCGTTCGTCGAAGTCGGACCCCGACCATGCGTGCGGAAAAATCACCGCTGCCGCCACGACCGGACCGGCCAGTGGCCCGCGGCCTGCCTCGTCCACGCCGGCGACAAGCTGAAAACCTTGCTGCCAAAGTTCGCGCTCGAATGAAAAGCGGTCAGAAGACTTGGCGGACATAGAATGAGTCGCCGAATTATTGGTTAGACCAAATCTTCACCTATGGCAAAAACTCAAAAACAGTATTCTGGTTATGTCCAAAGAGCCGTTGAGTAAACTTCAAAGCAACGATTGCCGCTTGCTCATCCGTATCTCCAGCCTTCACGCGAAGAACCGGAAACTGCCCATTATAGCTCTTGTCCATGACTGAAAACCCAAACTCCACAGCCGCCTTGCGAAAGGCGTCTGCATGGCCTCTTTTTGCCGGTGTGGTCAATTCGTAATCGAGGTAGAACGCGCCATCCTCATGAACGAAGTAAAGCGCATCTTCGTCGCGGGTGCAGAAACCAAAAAATGCCTTTGGGTCTCGATCTTGCTGTCTTAGCTTCGCGAGTCGCAGCGGCAGCTCTGCGAGCGTGCCTGACTCCGCGACGCGCGATCGAAGGAACAGAAACCCCGCTACGATCCCTACCGCTATAACAATAGCGATAACTAAAGCGGTTTTCATTTGGCCAAAATTAGGGTTTAACCACAAGCCTCATCAACGCAGAAACCCGGAACTATTTCAGACCTCGTCGGCCCAGACTTCGCTTGGCACGTCGCGCTCAATGCATCTCCACGCCGCAGGAGCCGATGCCCTTGCGATAGTAATTGAACTGCACGTTCGGATGGTCGGCCAGCAACGACATCGGCACGGCGGCATCGGGGATATTCTTCGCGATCATCAGGCACGTAAGACGTTGGCCGAACGGATTGTCATGATTGCCTGCCTGCCAGATGGAAACTTTCTCCGCCTTCCACGTCTCGTAGGGGCCAACCGAGATTGCCTGCGTCGGCACGAGCGAAATGTTGCCGCCGCCGGACGTGCGCGCGTTTTGCGCGACGGTCAGCGGATGCAAATCCACCACGCGCGTCGTGAGCTTGCATTGCTCGGCGGGCGATGGCGCTGAGTTTGCGGGGCATGGGTTCAGTTGATGGTTAAATGAGTTACAAGTTTGTCGGTTTCGCCATTGGAAGGCCTGTTATTCGTGCCATACAGCGGGATGAACCGCTGCCAGTCGGTACAAAAAACCTGCAAGGCGAGGAGAAGAAACGAAATGACCGGCAAAAATTGTTTTTTGCCGGCTAAACGGGCAGGAACGAATTGCCTTTCGTCCGTGTTCACGCAGCGAGCCTGCGTCTGGCCGTGTCTATCGTCAAGCGCGGATTTACGACCGGCTTGTTCACTCTGCCCTCGCGCAACACTTCCCATGAAACGCACCCGGAGCGCGGACAGCCATGTCCGCACGAGCTACAAATTCGGAACTCGCGGACATGGCTGTCCGCGCTCCGGGCGCTTGCTGGTTCATGGTGCCGCTGCGCGATGCTGGTATCGAGGAGGCTCCCCAGAAACCCGCTTTACACCGGCGAAGAATGCGCCAAGCTGAACGCATGAAAAAGTGGACCGCCCTTTTCGTCATCTTTTCGCTTTGCGCCGGCCTGTTGACCGCCAGTGCCGCGACGCAATCGAAGTCCGCCCCAAACAACCTGCCCGGCCGGCAGATCGCCGAGCATATCTCTCTGCTCACCGGCGTCGCCATCTCGCCGTTGCTGGGCGTGGGCGCGGTCGGCGCGTATCAATATTTCAACGCCAAAACGCCCGAGGCGAGAGCCAAACTGCCGTGGTATGCCAACCCGTTTTTCTGGGTACCGGCGTTGCTGCTCGTCGCCGCCTGCTTCATCAAAGACACCGCCGGCACCGCCCTGCCCACCGCCGTGAAGAAACCTTTCGACGTGGCCGAAACCGTCGAACACAAGATCAGCGGCCTCGTCGCCACTGGCGCGTTCGTGCCGATCGCCGCTTCCATTTTCCACGCCAGCGGCACCGGCGATGGCTCGGCGTTGAGCAATTACGGATTCGCCGCGAGTGACCTGTCCTGGCTCTACAACGCGATCATGATTCCGATTTCGATGGTGGCGTTCTTCATCGTTTTCCTTGCGTCCAACGCCATTAACATCCTCATCCTGCTCAGCCCGTTCACCACCGTGGACGCGGCGCTCAAATCGTTCCGACTCGCCATTCTCGGCACGGTCGCGGTCAGCGCGTGGGCCAACCCGTGGATCGGCGCGGCGTGGGCGCTCATCATCATCGGCATCTCCTACCTCATCGCCGGCTGGTCGTTCCGGCTTTCGCACTTCGGCCTCGCCTTCATCTGGGATTTCGTCACGTTCCGCCGCAAACGCTTCACGCCGGACGCGAAGGCAAACAAAATGTTCCTCGGCCGCAAGATCAACAGAGTTCCTGCGCGCACCTACGGCAAACTTTCCCGCACCGAAGCCGGCAAGCTCGTGCTGAATTATCGTCCGTGGCTCGTGCTGCCGCCGCGCACGCTGGAACTACCCGAAGGCAATTACGCACCCGGCCGCGGCCTGTTCTATTCCGAAATCCTGCGCATTGAGGGAGAGGACGCAAAAACCATGATCTTGCTGCCGCCGCGTTATCGCGGCCACGAAACGGAACTGGAAAAAATCTACGGCTTCTCCGCGACGCGTGAAGTCGGCTTGCGGGCGATGTGGGCGTGGCTGAGGCGAACGCTCGGTTTCAAAGCCAAAGCGCAGCCGGCGGCGGCTTGAGGCAACAAGATTGATGGTAGGAAAATGTAACAACCGGAAATGTCATCTTCCTGCCAACGATCTTTTTTGCTTCCGTTCAGCCGAGGCTCTGCGTTCAGGAATTTGCCCCCGTCAGCTCCCGCAAATCCTGCACAAACGCGTCCACGTCTCCCGCGGTCGTGTCCCAACTGCACATCAGTCTAGATTCATCGGGCGTGACGACGCCGGTGTAGAATTTCCAGCCCCGCTCGTGCATCCGCTTCTCAACCGCTGTCGGGATTCTGACGAATACGCCGTTTGATTCGACCGGATAGGCGATTTGCACGCTCGGAATTCCACGCAACCCGGTTTCGAGCCGCTTCGCCATCGCGTTCGAGTGCTGCGCGTGACGCAACCATGCGCCATCTTTCAACATCCCGACCCACGGCGCGGACAGGAAACGCATCTTTGAAGCAAGCTGTCCGCCCTGCTTGCAGCGGTAATCGAACTCGCGCGCCAGTTCGCGGTCGAAAAACACCACCGCCTCGCCCACCGCGATGCCGTTCTTGGTCATGCCGAAGCACAACACGTCCACACCCGCGCGCCACGTGAGGTCCGCCGGCGCGACGTTCAGTGCCACGATCGCGTTGGCAAAGCGCGCGCCGTCCATGTGAACGCGCAGCCCGAACCGTCGCGCCACGCCGGCCAGTTCGCGCACCTCGGCCAGCGAATAGACCGTGCCCACCTCCGTCGCCTGCGTGAGACTAAGCACACGGGGCTTCGGGTAGTGGATGTCGTCGCGCTTGTGAACAGCGCGGTCAATCTCGGCAGGATTGATTTTTCCGTTCGCGCCGCCGAGCAGAAGAACTTTGCTGCCGTTGGAAAAAAATTCAGGCGCGCCGCACTCGGCGGTTTCGACGTGCGCCAGTTCGTGGCAAAGAATGCTGTGATACGGCTGGCACAGCGACGCCAGTGAGAGCGAGTTGGCTGACGTGCCGTTGAAAACGAAGAATACCTCGCACTTGGTTTCAAAGACGTCGCGGATGAGGTTCGCGGCCTTGGCCGTCCACGTGTCGTCGCCGTAGCCGACCTCGTGGCCGGCATTGGCCTCGGTCATGGTGGCCCAGGCTTCAGGACACACCCCGGCGTAATTGTCGCTGGCGAACTGGCGACGACTCTGGTTTGCGAAACTCATGCGCCGAATTTAGCGGAGCGGCCCGGTGATGAAAGCCGAATGTCACAGAAGACGTGGTAGGGACGATTTCCACATCGTCCCCAATATCCCAATCTTCCTCCCATCGCTTCCGATTCAGATGGGGACGCGGTGGAACGCGTCCCTACCAACGTCGCAAGGGCGCATCGGTTTTATCAATCGCGGCGAAATAATTCTCAATTCACCCCGGCCCGCGTTCGCCGCTAAAGTTCTGCCATGAGAAGAGAAAAGGGCGAGCACGCTGTAAACGATCTTCGAGCAGATTTGGTCTGGCGGGCGCAATCCCATACTACCACCACGATCACCCTCTCGAATCGGAGCGCGAGTTGTCCTCAACTCGCAGCACGTACGTATTTCGGGCCGCTGCGGATTGGGACAATCCGCGCTCCGGTGGTGGGGTGGCAAAGTGCGCCTGTAAAATCGGCCGAATAAACCTACTTGCCAGACTGGCACGCCGGGTTTCAACTTGGGCGCAGTCAGGCCGTACCGTCCGTTCAAATCAAAAAAATCTATGGAATGGGTATTCGTCGCCGTCTTGGTTCTTGTCGTTCCGATCTTTCTGGTCATCTGGCTGGTTGTGCGGACCACGCAATCCGGTCGGCGCATTGACGAACTGTCGCTTCGTATCGGCGCGCTGGAGCGAGACCTGTTCCGGCTGAAGCGCGAAAAACAATCCGCTCCCCCAATCCGGCCAATTCCAGCAACGAAAATGACGGCTGCGCAACCCGCGCGGGCGGAGGCACCCGAAACGTTGCAGGAAGTGTCGCCACCCGAACTGCCGGAAACACCGCCCGTGCCCGAGCATGTCTCTCCACCACCAGTGCCGCCGATTATTCCTCCGATCCCAATACCACCGCCGTTGCCGAGCTTCTCGCAACGACCCGTTATTCCCGCGCCGGTGCCGATTCCAGAACCCTCGCCCGTTCCAGAAACCATCGGCATCGCCGGGCCGACAGATGCACCCGCGTCCGCTCCACTGCCGATTTTTTCCAAAGCGACCGAAACAGAACCGTTCAGCGAACCGCCGCGCGAAGTGTCGCCGCCGGTTGCCGAGAAGACCTCGTTCGAGATGCGCTTGGGCACTTACTGGCTGGTGCGGGTGGGGGCTGTGATGGTGCTGACCGCTTTGGCGTTCTTCGGGAACCTCGCCTACGAGAAATTCGGCCCCGGCGGAAAGGTCGCGCTGCTTTATTTCGCCAGCGCGTTGCTGCTCGGCTTCGGCGCATGGTGGCAGCGCAAGGCCGTCAAGGACTCGCTGCGCAACTACGCGCAAGTGCTCTTCGCGGGTGGACTCGCGGCGGTATATTTCACCACTTACGCCGCGCACCACATCGCGTCGCTTTGCATCATCCAAAGCCCGACGCTCGATGGCGCATTGCTGCTGGCGTGGGCCGGTTTCATGGCGTGGATTGCCGACCGCCGCAAATCCGAAGTACTCGCGCTCTTCGCGGTCGCACTGGCCTACTACACGTCGGCCATCACCCATGTCGGCGCGTTCACGCTTTACTCAAACCTGCTGCTGACGGTGGTCGCGGTGGGCTTCCTCGTGCGCAACCGCTGGGCCGGACTCTCCTTCGCCAGCCTGGTGGCCACTTACGCGGGTTACGCCTTCTGGCGGTTCTTTCAGGACGGCGGCTGGCATTGGGCTTCACCCGGCGAAGGCCTGTGGCTCGGCGCTGCTTTTCTGATGAGCTACTGGCTCGCGTTCACCGCCGCGACGTTCCTGTCGAAAGCGGAAAAGCTTTCCGGCGAACCACGCTCGCTGTTTCTTACGCTGAACAACGGCGCATTCTTCGCGCTGTTCTTGTTGACCATGCTGCAAGTTCGCCATGGCGGCTTCTGGAAATTCTCCCTCATCTACGGCGCCGTGCTGCTCGCGCTGGCAGGATTGGCGAAGCGGATTTTGCCCGACGAACCGCTGGCCAAAAATTCCTATCTCACGCAAGGCCTGCTGCTGGTCACGCTCGGCTTCATCTCCAAATTCGCCGGCCTGCAACTCGCGCTCGTGCTGGGCGTGGAAAGTGTGACGCTCTACATCCTCG
>JALOTT010000418.1 GCA_025457745.1 Verrucomicrobiota bacterium | reverse complement strand
AGTTCCGCGTGGAGGAGCGCCTGTGCGGACAAAGCTGTCCGCGCTCCCATCACGCCCCGTCCATCACCGCCGCGAAGCGCAATCCCCGCGTGCTCACGCGCAGTTCGTCAAAGCCAAATTCCTCCATCACCGCCTCGTAAATCGCCACGCCGGGCAGAATCACGTCGGCGCGTTTCTTCGGCAGGCCGACGATTTGTTTGCGCTCTTCCAGCGGCAGACGCCACAAGCGTTTCAGGTGCGCCCGGACCTGATCCAGGCTCAACCGCGTGGCCTCGATGCGCCCGCGATCGTAGTTCTCCAGTCCGGCTTCCATCCGCGCCAGGATGGTGGTCGTGCCGCCGGTGCCGGCGAGTTGAACCTGGCGATTGACCGGATCAAGTTTTGCTTCGCGGCGCAGTTCCGGTTCGAGCTTCGGACGCACTTCGGTTTGGAGAAACTCCCGAAGCCACTTGCGGCAGGCGGCGAGTTCGTCGGGCAGGGGCGGGTCGCGGTGCGGGAATTGTTCCAACAGGCGGACCGTGCCGAACGGAAAGCTGTGGGCAAAATGTTTTCGCTCACCGTGGCCGAGGATGAATTCGGTGCTGCCGCCGCCCACGTCGAGCAACAAGAGCGGATGCTTCGCCAGTTCGGGGTCGGTGGTCACGCCGCGAAACGCCCAATCCGCCTCCTGTTCGCCGGAAATAATCTCAACCTTGAGGCCGGACGCACGCTCGATGGCGGACGTAAGTTCGCGCGCATTTTTTGCATCGCGCGCGGCGCTGGTGGCGATGACGCGAATGGTTTTCGCCTTCAACTCACGAGCCGTCTCGGCGAACGCGGCAACGGCGCGCGCGGTTTTCCCGATGGCTTCGGACTGGAGCACATGGGTTTCGTAGAAGCCCTGTCCGAGGCGGGTCTGCTTGCTGTCCTCCCAAACCGGCTTCACGTCGTGGCCGGCGACGTCAGCCACGAACAACTTGATTGAGTTCGTGCCGACGTCAATGACGGCGCGGCGGGCGTGCGACATGGCGGGATTAGAGCAACAGACCCGGTTTTGCCCAAGTTAAAATCTGGTGACGAATCGTTCCCTGAACCGAGGGCGGTGGTAGGGCGCGGCACTCCGTGCGCGCCGTCTGCAATGCGTAACCTGAACTCGCGGCGCGCGCCTGCCGCGACGGTGCGCGAGCACGGCGGGCGGAGTGACGCGCCCTGCCTGGATGCCCGCTTTGCGAGCACCGCCGGGCCAATGATATTGATGAGGTTGGCCGGCACCCACGCCGAGGTATTCCGCCGCGTGCTCGATCACTTGCGCGACGAACTTGTCGCCCTTGCGGATCGCTTTGCGCAGGTCGCCGCACTCCAAAACGACTCAACGGAACACTGTCACCCCGTATTTCTCAAACCGCTCGTCGGTGGTTACCACCGGCAGGTCATTCAGCCGGGCCGCGGCAATGATGAAGCGGTCGCACGGATCATCGTGAATCGGTGGAAGTTCGGCCGCCTGGATGCACACGTCCAAGGCCAGCGGAAGCACCGTCAAGCCGTGATGCGCCGCAACCTGTTCAAACCATTCCGCCGGCGGCAGCGGCAATTTGAGTTTGCCCCGCTGCGATTTGATCGCCACTTCAAACCCGCTGATGGCCGAGACATAAACCGCCGGGGCTTCGTTAATTTTCTTAAGCGTGGCGCGGCTGAGTTTCTTGTCGCCGGCGGCGAGCCAGAGCAAGGCGCAAGTGTCCAGAATCATCGGCCGGCCTCCGGCCATTCATCAGCGGCCAGCGATTCAACCGGGTCGTAGCCAATCTTGATCCGGCCCAGGGTCGAATGGGGTTTAACCCGGTTGGTCCGTTTGTGCGGGACCAGATCGGCAACCGGTTCACCGTTCCGGCAGATGACGATGGCCTCGCTCCCGGCTTCCACCCGCGCCAGCAGGCTGGAGAAATTCGTTTTAGCCTCATGGACATTGACCGTTTTCATGCGGCGAGAGGTTAGTCCGGTTAGTCCACAAAGTCAACCGCCGGTTCAAAGCGTCATTTGCCCGCCACCCAACAATGCCCCACGGCCGTTTCGCCAGCGTGCGTCGTTTGATATTTACGGAGACTGACAAGCCGCTTGCGCGAAAAAGGTGGGGCGCGTCACTCCGTGCGCGCCGTTTGCAGTGCGTGACCGAACTCGCGGCGCGCACCTGCCGCGACGGTGCGCGAGCACGGCGGGCGGAGTGACGCGCCCTACGCGCCCGCCCGTCACTGCATAAACGCCCGATAGAACCGCGAGGAGAAGTTTGCCGCGTCCGGGTCCGTAAACTGCACGCGCCCAAAGTTGTTCGTTATCGTTTCAATTGTCGTCCAGCCCGTGAGATTCGTGCTCCCTTGAATATCAAAGCGGTCGCCGTATTGGCCGGAAAGAGTAAGGTGGAATCCATCGGCCTTCATCCCCTCAAAACTGTTTTCAACCGATAATCGTGGATTGCGCGTGAAATTCGCCACAATCGTCCGGCTCTGATTCATCGTTACTGACAGCGGATTATTCGTGCCGCCGGCATCACCGCTCCAGCCGAGAAGTTTTTGCCTGGCATCAGGTGTGGCCGTAATCGCCACCGACTGACCGTTGGTGTAGGTGTTGCGCGCTGGCGAAACTGCCACCTGTCCCAGCCCTTCAGGAATCACCCCCAACGCATACTCCCCGGCTGCCAGCGGCGAGAACACCGAGGAAACCGTCGGCGCAGGATTGGTGAGCGTGACCGTGAGGGGATTGTTCGTGCCGTTGCCCGCGTTGCCCCAGAACGAGAAGAAGCTGCCTACACCCGGCGCCGCGTGCAGTTTGACCTGCGTGCCGTAGGGATACACTCCGCCGGGCGGACGCAGATAAACTGCCCCGTTGCCAGCAACGGTGGTTCCCAAAGTCGTGCCGAACACAGCTTCGACGAATTTGGGGCTGTTCATCACCAGATTGTTGGACAGGTTGTTACCCGTCAGGTCGCCCAGCCATTGCAATAACGTCCACCCCGACGCGGGGGTTGCGACGAGGCTCACCACGGTGTTGCTGAGGTACGGCCCGGTTGCCGGATTCAAAATGACCGTGCCACCGCCACGATTGGTCAGGTTGAGGGGATAGACCGGAATCACGTTGATTGTGAACGGCCCGGCAAAACCAGCCTGTAGGAAGTCGGCAGAATAGCCAACCGCTCGGAGGATCGCCGATTTCGTCAGCGTTACGGGGCCGCTGTAAGGCGTGGAATAGAAGTCCGGCGGTGTATCGTCCAACGTGTAGAATATTACCCCGTTGGCGAAAACGGTGGCCATTTCGTTTGTCACGGAGACAGCAAATGTAGTTTCGGCGTTCGTGATCATCTCCCCGTTGCCCCACACGGTTACGAACCGAACATCCACATCCTGCACGATCAACAGGGCGGGCGAACTCGTGACGCTGCCGGCAAAGTTGCTGGCGGTCATCGAATACGTGCCCGTGTCGTTGGTTTGGACGCTGGGGAACAGCAACGAGACATTCGTCTGTCCCGGCATTTCAACATTATCCTTGAACCATTGGAACAAGGGCGCGGTGCCGTTGACGCCCGCACTCAGCAGCACCATCGCCCCTCTGTAAGCGTTCTGGCCTTGCGGCTCTGAGGTGATGGTCGGCGGCACAAAAACAGTGAGCGTGGCGACGGAACTTGTGATTGAGCCGAAAGCATTGCTGACAACGACTGGGTGGAA
>JALOTT010000070.1 GCA_025457745.1 Verrucomicrobiota bacterium | reverse complement strand
GCCGATTTCACTCCGCCAAAACGTGGCTGGTTTTGTGCAGGCCCTCGCGTCGGGTGGCAGCGCGCAGGCCGGTCGTTACGCGAATGTCATGTCGCAGTCTGTGCTCTACAACGCCGCGCGGTTTGACGCATCGGCTGCTCCCGACGCCGGATATTCCGTCGGCCAACCGCTGCCGGGCGAGCAAAACGAAGACCTCTACTTCTATCGCAAGAGTGGTGTCACCTTGAAGCAGGGCGACCGCGCGTCCTTCTGTGTTTTGAAAACTTCCGCACCTTATGAGCACATCTACCAGTGGGAGATTCCCGACAGCATGAATGTGGATTATCGCGGCTATCGGATTGACGCGCAGAACAAGCAGGAGAACCTGGTCTGGCATGTTTTACGTCTGGAGAACAAGAGCCAGCAACCGTGGACGACCGCGCCAGCCTTCGCGCTGAACGGCACGCTGCCGGTCGCGCAAGACACGCTGAATTACACTCCGCCCGGCGGACGCAGTTTCTTCAAACTGACCGTGGCCACCGATGTGCGCGCGGAGCAGACGCAGACCGAAACCGCGCGCAAGCAGGTGCCCATCGCGGGCCACAACTACGACGAGGTCACGGTGGCGGGCAAACTCAAGCTCACAAACGGGAAGAGCAAGGAGATCGCGATGCTAATCCGGAAGTCGCTCGCTGGCGAAGTGCTCGAATCGCCCGACGGCAAGGTGGCCAAGGTGGCACGCAACCTGACCTCGGTGAATCCCAACAGCGAGATTGCGTGGGAATTCAAATTGCCCACCGGTCAAAGCCGCGAATTGTCCTACCAATACAAAGTTTTGCTTGCGCGGTAACGGCGAGCCCGCCGGTTGCTACTCTGCCGCGCTGGTCGCGCATTGCGTTGCGTTGGACGAAGAAGTTCATCGTTAGTCGTAGCCGCCGATGTGAATCGGCGGACCATCCGCGCTTTCACAAGCGCGGCTACAGGGTTGGCAGAAATGGCGGGGCAAAGCAAACGTAGGACAGGCGTCGCGCCTGTCCCCAACTTTTTGAGAATGGAGACAGGCTGGAAGCACTGTCCTACGCAAACGCCCCAAACAAAGCCTGCATCTCCTCGTCCACTTGCGCGGGGTCGGCGAGTGTTTGGGCGATCTCGTCGCGCAGCAACTGCCGATAGCGCTTTCGCAGGCGATGCACCACCACGCGCACCGCGGTTTCCCCGATACCGAGTTCCTTGGCGGCGTCGGCGTGGGACAATGCGCCTTTTCCGGCGGCGAGAAAGACTTTCAGCTTGTCGAATTGCTTCAACTTGCCGTCGGCCGCGCACTCGGCGCGCAGACGTTCGATGACCTTGGCGAGCAATGTCAGCGCCCATTCGCGGTCGAACGCCTTGTCCGGACTCGGCTCGTTCGTGGCGGCGATCTGGAATTGCGTGTCGGCGGTCTGCCAGTCCAGCGAGAGATGCACGGCCTGGCCGCCGCGTTTCTGGCGCTGGGACTTGTCCCATTCGTTGGCGAGAAAATGTTTCAACGACGCCAGCAGGAAGGCGCGGAAGCGTCCGCGCTCGGCACTCAAGCCTTCGAGGTAATTCTTGGCGAGGAAGCGCGCAAAGAACGCCTGCGTCAAATCCTCCGCGTCCTCCTTCGTATGACCACGGCGTCGAACATATGCGTAAAGCGGAAACCAGTAGGTGCGGCAAAGCTCCTCCAGCGCATGGTCGGCCTGCGGCGTGGATTTGCGTCCGGCGGCCAGCACAACCGTCCAATGCGTCGTGGCGAAGATGTCGCCGGGCGCGGTCGTGGACTGTTTGGAAGTCTCGGAACTCAAATCATTTTAACCACAGATAAACACCGATGGACTCGGATACAAAAGTTGTTACACAAATTTCACGAACCTTCACGAATTCAACATGGTTGGGTAGGGCGCGTCACTCCGTGCGCGCCGCTGTCCGCCATTCCACCGCCGGCGCGCACGGAGTGACGTGCCCTAGCATTGCAATCCCATCCGTGTTCATTCTCAGTTCAATTCTTATCGCTGCCGTTTTGCACCAGCTTGTAGCGCAGCTTTACGCCGCGCGGGTTGTCGGTGAAGCCGGTGATTTGCAGAAGGCCTCGGGCATCATTGGCGGTGGCGAAGGTAAACGTCAGTGGCGGCGCTGGATTGGTTCCCAGAACATGGACCGTCACCTGCGACGTGGACTCCGTCGGCACGCCGGCATTACCCCGGATCAATTCGCGGTCGAACTGCTCCCGGTCCATCGCCGTCCAGGCCGTGTTCGAAACGAGGACCAGCCTGGTGGCATTGGCCCCGGGCGTGAGCAGCCGCCAGGGCGCGGAGTTGACGTAAAGGTCCATCCCGCTTTCCTTGATCCAGCGAGATCGCCGGTCCTCCGGCCAGGAATCGAGGTCACGGTCCAGCGCCACCGTTCGGCCGGTTTCCAGATCCAGCGCCTCGGCGGCGCTGTCGTGGAGCGTGACTTCGCGCACCGGGCCGAAGGCGGACGGTGCTAATTCCGTTTTGCGATACGGCGCATGGCCCAATTCTCTGACAAACTGCCTTTGCTCCCATTTCTTTTCTGCTTCTGACCACTCCAGTTCCGACCAGGCAACGCCCAGCGGATTAACCTCCCATTCGAGTTTGTCGGGGGATTCGGGATTCCATACGACCCGCGAAACGCGACTCTTCCCCTGGGCGTCAATCGTTACCGAGACGCGCGCGACCTCGGTGCGGCCGTCTTCGTTGTAAACATCATAGCCCCACTGCGCCCAGTCGCCGCTGCCGCCCCGAGGCACGGAGGCCAGCATCGAGCCGTTCGGGCGACGGATGCCAAATGAAGTCAGAGTCTCGCTCAGATGGCCGTCACTCCTGGCCAGCGCCAGTGCGTGGATTTCAAACTGATACCCTGCGCTGTTCGTGTGGGTGAACGTGCGGACGTCTCGTTTCCCCAGCCAATCACCGTAGTCCTCGGTTCTTCGCCAGGCGGAAAGAATGGCGATGGGATTGGGCAGCACCCGAATTTCCCCGTTCCAGCCCGCCACAACCTCGAGCGTGGGAAACGGCAGCCCCAGCTCCTCAAAAGCGGCGGCCTCTCCCGCCGGACCTTTTGCGCTGACACAGACAACGCTGGTTTGCGCGTTGGTCGTGGCCTGAAGGCGATAATTGTCCAGCAGCGCGTTGAACGCTTGTGCGGCGGTAATGTTTGTCCAACTGGCGTTGACCGTCGCCGCGGCGGGATTTCTTTTCCAGTCCGCGAGCAGTTGCGGATCAAGCACGCAATTGAGCTTCAGATCTTTTGCCAGATTCAACAGAGCGTCAGATACCGGACAATTGCTGAAGGAAATCGCCATCCCTTGTTCCTTCGGAATAGCGGCGGAAGCCGGGTTCGATGAAGGCAACATTGAAGTCGCACTCTGCACCAGCTTGTAGCGTAGCCGCAGGTGATCGGCATCCTTACCCGCTTCGAGGATTTCCAGCAGGCCGGTGTTACCCTCGTGCGTCTTGAAACGCCATACACCACCGCGTCCGCGTTCAAGTGGTTGCATGTTCTGTACCGTGGGCACGGGAGGTTGAGTGCGATTTTGGTTGAACCGTTTTTCCAGCGCCGCCATTTGTGCGATTTCCCGTTGCACATCCACGTCGTCGAATGCGCCGGAAGTGTCGCCGGCAATACCATCAAACAACACCAGTCCTCCATCCGGCATGAGCATGACATCGGCGCCGGATTCACGCATCCAGTCGTGCATCCGGAGCGTTTCGCCCGGGGTGGCACCGTAGCCGTTGCCGGCCACATAACTCTGCGCTAGGTCTGAAGGCGGTGTGAGTACCCGGCCGGTATCAAAGTCCAGGCAGCAGTCCGTGCGCAATCCGAGGCGGCCCATCACGACTTCGCGCGGGCCAAAGTTGGTTGTCGACGTGGTCATGGGTGGCAGCGCACCCCGGTCTGCCACCATCACCGCCGCAGTGTCCACCGAGAAATGCAGCGACCAAAACTCGCCTTCCCCGCGAACCTGCCAGAGGCCGCCGCCTTGGGGTTCAAGACGAAGGCCAGCATTGTAGGGCTGCGACAGCCCGTTCTTCCAGATCGTTCCGAAGCGGCACTCGGCGCGCTTCAGGTCCGGTGAGACGATGACGGAGAGGCTTTCCGGTTGCCAACCGGCTTGGTTCAAGCGTTGCTGAATTTCCCGCTGGAGCTTCTGTTCAACGGCGACGACGATCGCGGGGGATGCGGAGGGTGTGGATTTGTTCAGCGATCCGAAGATGCGCATGGCGCGTTCAGCACCGCCTCGTGCTGAGTAACGGCCATCCGGAGAGTCAGTCCAGATCATGCCCCCGATCGAAAGAAGTTGCTGCGAGAAATAGAACACCACCCCGCCACCCAACGCCAAGACCAAGGCCAGGCCGACGGCAATTCTCTTGAGCCACCGCCGCGGTTGTGCCGGAGGGTTGGGTGCTGCCTTGGTCGTTGGTTCGTTCTTCGCATGAGAGCTCATCGCGCGGGGGATGCGGCGGATTCCGGCAATCAAGAACCCGACGCTTCCAATGAACCAGAACGCTGCCCGGACAGCCTGATCATGCTGGGCCGAATACGCCGCGCTGCCAAACATGGAGACGGCCGCGAAGAAAAAGACCCCGGCCTTTACCCATCGCCATCGTTGCTGCTGCTGCGTGAGTTCTGAACTCGCAACTAAAGTCTCCTTGACTCGACTCCCGCTGGCATCAGGCGTCGCCGCAATGGTTTCCACCTGCGTCTTGAGCACGCTGGCCTGCTGATAACGCAACTCCGGCTTCTTCTCCAAAGCGCGTAGCACCACCTCGTCCAGCCGCACATCGATGTGAACCTTCTTGGATGGCGGTTCGATCTTCTTGCCCGGCAGTTCGCCCGTGAGCATCTGGTAAAACACCACGCCCAGCGCGTAAATGTCCGAGCGATGATCCACCTCGCCCGGCGCTTCGATCTGCTCCGGCGACATGTAGTGCGGCGTGCCCATGACCTTGCCGGCGTCGGTGAGAACAGGCGTCCCCTCTCCCGGCTTCGCCACCCTCTCCCCATCGGATGGGGAGAGGGACGGGGAGAGGGGCGCGTCGTTACCCACAATCTTTGCCAGCCCAAAATCCGCCACCTTCACGCGGCCCCTGCGGTCCATGAGAATGTTCTCCGGCTTGATGTCACGATGGACGATGCCCTGGTCGTGGGCGAACTGGAGCGCGTCACAAATCTGTGGCACAATCGCCAGCGCCTCGCGCGCGGAGATGCGACCCGCGTGCAGCAACTGCCGCAGGTTCACGCCGTCCACAAATTCCATGAGGAAGAAATAAAGCGGAAGTCGAGGGTCGAAGGTCGAGGGTCGAGAGCCAGACGGCGTGGTTTGGTAGGGCGCGTCACTCCGTGCGCGCCGTTGGGTTTCGTCATCGGAAACGGCGGGCAGAGGACTGCCCGCCCCACCTTCGTTGCCACCGACCTGCCCAAACTCATACAACGTCACGATGCCGGGATGGTTCAGCTTGGCCAGCGCCCTGGCTTCGCGGGCGAACCGCTCGGCGAACGACGGGTCTTCGCCGATACCGGGCGGGAGAATCTTCAGCGCGACGAAGCGATCCAGTTGCTTCTGCCGCGCCTTGTAAACCGCGCCCATGCCGCCCTTGCCGATGAGTTCGAGGATTTCCAGTTGCGGAAAGAGCGGCGCGAGTTCGGCGACCGTGGGCGGAATGAAAGGTTTACCCGCGCCGTCGGTGACCGAGTCTTCAGCCGCGCCCTGTTTGAGCAGGCAGGCGGGGCAGAGTCCGGCCAGCGCGCCGGTGGGCAGCGGCGTGCCACATTCGGAGCATTTCGGGCTGTTGACAGGGCCGCCAGTCACTTTTGTCTCACTCATACACCCAACTCAGAAGCAAATCACGGCGGATGTTACCGAAAAGTGTCAGCAAACATTCAACATTCAACATCGAACATTCAACGCCCAATGACCAAACACGCCCGGTTGAATGTTCCAAAGTATCACCGCAACCGAAAGCCTCCTTGGAAAACCACCTCGGCCACGGTCACGATAAAAAACACCGCGCTGACCACGGCGTTGAGCCGGAAGAAAGCAACGTTGATCCAGTTGAGACTGCGCCGCCGCGCGATCCAGTGTTCCAGCACGATACAGCCGACAATGAGCAGCCAGCCGATGACGTAGGCGATGCGAAAACGGCAGAGCAATCCGAATGCGAACAGCAATCCGCACATGCCGAGGTGGGCGAGGAAGGCGGCTTGCAGCGCATTCTTCGGTCCCCACGCCACGACGAGCGAGCGCAACCCGTGCGTGCGATCGAACTCATAATCTTGCAGCGCGTAAATGATGTCGAATCCAACCAGCCACAGCACCACCGTCGCGGCGAGCAACAGCATCTGCGAAATTTCCAGAACGGAAACGTTTGCACCTTTCACGGCCAGCCACGCCCCGACAGGCGCAAGGGCGAGCGCGAGGCCCAGAAAGACGTGCGTGAAATCCGTGAACCGTTTCGTCAGCGAGTAAAAGCAAATCACCACGAGCGCGAGGGGCGACAGCCAGAAGCACAGCGGATTTAGAAACCAACTGGCGACCACCAAACCCGCCGCCGACAACACGCAAAGGGTGATGGCGCCCGCCGATGAAATCGCCCCGACGGGCAGGTGGCGGTTCGCTGTGCGTGGGTTCAGCGCGTCGAACTTGCGGTCCGCGATGCGGTTGAACGCCATGGCGCACGTCCGCGCGCTAACCATCGCGGCCAGGATCAGCCCGAAAGTCCGCCACCCTGGCCAGCCGCGGTGGTCGCGCGCCGCCACACACATCGCCGCCAGCGCGAACGGCAGCGCGAAAACCGTGTGCGAGAAGCGCACGAATGAGGCCCATTTGTTAATCAAGGGAAACATTCAACATTTAACATTCAACGCCCAACATCGAAGGGTCAGCCAGCTTCACCGGCAGGATAGCGGACAGGATTTGTGGGCTTGCGTGCTTCGGCTTGGGCGTTGCGTTTTGCGGTCTGGATGCTTGAATGGAAAATGCGGATCAACTCCTCGCTTTCACCCAACACAAACAGCAATACGGTTTCATTTTTCACCCATGCCTTTCGTTTGACGAGCCGCGCCCAGCGCCGGGTTTCGCGCAACTCCTTGAGGCAGACTTTCAGTTTGTGGATAAAATCATCGCGTGATTCAGCCGCCTCCGCTTCGCCGTGGTTCGGATATGGAGATGTGCCGGAACGCAAAATCTGTCCGGCCACATGATTGCCCGAACGCGTAGCGGGCAGGCTTTCGGATAAATCGATCACTGCCGAGGCAAATTCGAGCAGCCGGTCTTCAAGATCGAACTTCCAGCCACGTCCCGTGCCGTCATTGAATTCCCAGACGACCGCCTCCGAAACCTTTGGCGTTGAATGTTGAATGTTGAATGTTGAATGTTTCCCCATTTTCATCTCATTCCTTTTCCTCCGCCCAGCGCGTGACGAGCTGGTGCGGCACGCCCAGATGATCAAGCACACGCGCGATGACCGTCTCCACCACTTCCTGGATCGTTTTCGGGCCGGCGTAATAACTCGGGTTGGCGGGAAGAATCATCGCGCCTGCCAGCAGGAGCAATTCAAAGTTTTTGACGTGAACGAGGCTCAACGGGGTCTCACGCGGAACGAGGATGAGCTTTTTCCTTTCCTTCAACACCACGTCCGCCGCACGCAGCAGCACGTCCTCGCTGTAGCCGTGCGCGATGCGGCCCAGCGTGCCCATCGTACAGGGAATCACCACCATCGCGTCCGGCGGATTGGAGCCGCTGGCGAAAGGGGCATTCATGCTCTTGATCTTGTGCGATTTCACGCCGGCGGGCAGCCGCAAGCCGTCGGGTAATTCCTCCGCGATGACCTGCTGGGCGTAGTTGCTCTGCACGACGTGGATTTCATGCTGGCTCGGGTCGAGGTTGTCGAGCAGGCGCTGGGCGTAAAGCGCGCCACTGGCACCCGTGATGGCGACGAGGATTTTCACGTTTGGAACGGTTTTGCTTTCAAGCGGGAAGACTATGACCGCCCGGCGCGCCGCGGGCAAGAGTGAGGTGAGCAGGGCAGACGCATCAAAAATCACAGGAAACAGCCCGAGGCGGTAGGGTCATCTCGCCGAGATGTCCCCGCCCGCGTCCAGCCTGCCGCGACGGGCGCGCGCACGGCGGGCGGGCGGAACGGACGTCACCAGAGCGCCCTGTTTGCCACGCTTTCAGCGTCGGGACGGTTCGGCGAGCCGTCCCTAGCCATAAATTTTGATGCGCTTGCACTGGTGAAGTGATGGAACTGCCCCAAAAAACCATCCGTCCCCGGGAACCGTCTGGGGTTTTGGGTATTTGAAGCCGCCGGTGTATCGAAAACGTCTTGAGCCGCATCCATTCCTCCGCACAATGTCGTCGTGTTCAAGCCGGCGGGAATCCTCGCGTGCGGGCTGGCCGTATTGGCCGGCTGCACAACCGCGCCGCGCGAAGCCGCCAAGCCGCCGCACGCCGCCAAGGCGGGGCCACCGGATTGGGAGCTGTCGCCGACGGCAAAACCCGCGCCGACTCCGCCACCCACCATCGTCGAACCGCCGCGTGAAACCATAACGGTGCCTGCGCCCGGCGCTGCGCCCGAGGTGAAATGGCTTTCACTGAATCGCTGGCGCGAGGAGCGCAGGCTGGGTGAACTGCGGCGGGTGGCGGTGATGCCGCTGGAAAGTTACGCGTTGGCCACCCCACACGGCTTGCTCATCGTCACCGTCGGCAGCCGGACGGCGTATTGGGATGGTTTGGATTTGCGCCTGGGTTTCGCGCCGCAACTGATAGATGGACAGGTCTTCGTGCATGTGCTGGATGTGCGGAAAAACTTTGAGCCGCTGCTGCGCGGGTTTGATGTCCCAGCCAAAACCAATCGCGCGATTGTGATTGATCCCGGCCACGGCGGGTCGAACGCGGGCGCGCGCAGCGTCGCGGACGGGCGGCTCGAAAAAGAATTTACCCTCGACTGGGCGCGCCGGCTGGCGCCGCTGCTCGAGGAAAGAGGCTGGCGCGTTGGCCTGACGCGCACAAACGACGCCACTGTTTCGCTGGCCGACCGTGTGGCTGTTGCCGAGCAGCAGGGCGCGGACTTGTTCCTGAGCCTGCACTTCAACTCCTCGGGCCTCGGCGAACGCGAACAGGCCGGGCTGGAAACGTATTGCCTCACGCCCGCCGGCATGCCGTCGAGCCTCACGCGCGATTACCCGGACATCCCCTCGCAGGTTTTCCCAAACAATGCTTACGACGAACAAAACTTGCAATATGCCGTCCGGCTGCATCGCGCGTTGCTGGCCGTGAATGGCGATGTGGATCGCGGGGTGCGGCGGGCGCGGTTTCCCGGCGTCCTGCGCGGGCAACGTCGTCCCGCGGTGCTGGTCGAGGGCGGCTACCTCTCCAATTTGGACGAGGCGCGGCGGATTGGCGACCCGGCGCATCGGCAGCGGTTGGCGGAAGCGGTCGCTGGCGCTTTAGCGGCGAGGATGGAGAATGGAAGATAGAAGATCGCAAACACTCTGCAAAAGAACAACCCATCCACAGGAGACGACTATGGCGCTTACCAGAAGCTTTCGGGACATGAAGGTGTATCAACACAGCCGGACGGAAGCACAGCGTATTTTCAAGCTCACACAATCATTCCCGCGCGAAGAACGTTTTTCCCTGACTGACCAAATCCGGCGATCCTCCCGCGCTGTGAAATCCATGATCGCCGAAGCTTGGGCACACCGGCGCTATCCTGCTTCATTCGTGAGCAAACTGGTCGACGCGCTCGGCGAAGCAACCGAAACGCAATCGTGGCTGGATGACGCGCTGGATTGCGGTTACGTCACTCCGGCGCAACATCACGATCATGATGCCGCGTGGCAGTCCATCGGCGGGATGCTGAACAACACCATCGAAAAGTCCGATGACTTCTGCCGAAACGCTTCCTAGCAGCAAAGACCCTCCGCCATTCCCATCCTCCTCTCACCCGATGCCATTCTCCATCCTCCATCCTCCATCCTCGCATGTCCTCGTCACTGGTGGTGCCGGATTTATCGGCTCGCATCTCGTTGAGCGTTTGCTGCGCGATGGCAAGAGTGTCGTCGTCGTGGACGACCTTTCGACCGGCCGTCTGGAAAACCTGGCCCCCATGAAGAAGCACCCGAACCTCCGCATCGTGGTTTCAAAAATCTCCATGTGCGCGGAATTGCCTGCGCTCGCGGCGGGCGCGGAAGGTATTTATCATCTCGCCGCTGCCGTCGGCGTCGAGTTGGTCGTGAAGTCACCCATTCGCGTGCTCGAAACGAATCTGCACGAAACGGAGGTTCTGCTCGCCGCCGCCGCGCCACAGCGGACGCCCCTCCTGCTCGCCTCGACTTCCGAGGTGTACGGCAAAAGCCAAAAGCCAGCCTTCAGTGAAGAGGATGATTTGCTCATCGGCCCGCCGCACCAATCGCGGTGGAGCTATGCGTGCTCGAAATTGATGGACGAGTTTCTGGCGCTCGCCTTCGCAAAGGAGCGCGGGTTGCCAGTCGTGATTGCGCGGTTGTTCAACACCGTTGGCCCGCGCCAGACAGGGCAATACGGCATGGTGCTGCCCCGCTTCATCGCGGCGGCAAAAAGCGGTCAGCCGCTCAAGGTTTTCGGCGACGGACGGCAATCGCGGTGCTTCTGCTACGTGCTGGACACAGTCGAAGCCTTGGTGCGCTTGCAGAGTTCCCCGGCGGCACGCGGCGGGGTTTTCAACGTGGGTGGCACGCAAGAAATCAGCATCCTCGGTCTGGCAAAGCTCGTAATTGAAACCCTCGGCTCGAAGTCAACGATTCAGTTTGTGCCGTATGCGGACGCCTACGCCCCGGGTTTCGACGACATGCTCCGGCGCAAACCGGTGGTGGAAAAGCTGGCCCGCGTGACAGGATTTCAGCCCGCGACGTCATTGAATGAAATCATCCGGCTGACGGCGGGCGGGTAGGGCGCGTTGCTCCGTGTGCGCCGAGGGGTCGCGCTTGGGTTTTTGGACGGACAAAGTCTCTTCGGGCGCTTCACTCCGTTCCTGCGGCGGGCAGAGGACTGCCCGCCTGACCTGGCCGTTAACCCACATGTTTCACAAGCCGCACAAATTGCCGACAGGGCGGAGGGCCGGTCTGTGACCGGCTTTGGGGTTGGGCAGTCCACAAAGCCGGTCACATACCGGCGCTCCGCATAAAATTTGTGAAATATGCGAGTTAAGCAGAAAGGGCATCCTTGCGGATGCCCTTTCGCATGTGTCAAATCAATCTTGAGCTGTGCGGTTATGGGAACTGCAAGCAGTTATAACCAGCAGGCATATTGCCTCTGGCGGCGGAACTTCCGCTATCACCCGTATTTCTGAGCGCCTCTCGCAGTTTCGAACTGGTGAAGCCCTGCACGCTACCATCGCCGAGGCCCACGTTGCCTGCCTTCTGGTGCATGTTATCCGCCCAACCCACATTGAAGTTGTTCGTACCAAGCGCCTGGAATTTCCCCGCTCCGTCGCCGAAGGTCTGTGCTGGCGTCGGCGTGGTCGGAGCAACGGTGGCAGACCCGCCAGTCCCGAGACCCATGTTGTGATCGCCAGCCAGGAACGTCTGCGGGGACTGTTCGTCCGCATCCACACCTACGAAATAACTGACGGCATAGTCATTTTGGAAATTAACGCCACCGAACACCGGTGCGTTGCTGCGACCGGCTTGATACTCCGACGTGCAGTACACGATTTTAGGCGTGCTCAACTCGTTGGACATGACATTGAAAAACCGCCAAGTGCCACGTGGGGCGACGGCACCGATGGATTCTGACGCGCCACCCTGGCCCTCAGGAACCTTCATCGGGTATCTGTCGCCATTATCCATCCCCCATTGACGGAAGGCGAGACCGACCTGTTTGAGGTTGTTGGTGCAATTGATGCGCTGCGCCTTTTTCTTGGCGGAAGCCAGAGCTGGCAGGAGCATTGCAGCCAGGATCGCGATGATCGCGATGACGACGAGCAGTTCGATGAGCGTGAACGCCCGGATTTCTTGACGAAGTTTTTTCATATTCTATGCGACTTAGTTTTGGTTTTAATTTTGCAACAGTCGGCAAACTCTATTTCCAGCGCTTGCTCTGTCACTTTCTGAGTAACCCTTAGCACCACCGATGCCATGCCGGTTTTGTGCGGGAAAACGAAGAAATCGCGCCGCCAGAGTCTGATTTGCGCGGATTTTTCACGCAGTTTGCGTGACCATCACGCGCCGGTGGACTCCAAACTTCAACCTGTCCGGGGCTGGGGTTTGTGTGTTTGAAGACCAGCTTGGGCAGGGACTCCAACATTTTGCGGCCTTCCACCAGAATCTCAAAACCAACCTCCGTGCGCCTGGTGGAGATGGGGTTGGCGAAGTTCCCGCGTTGCCAACATTCGTTCCAGCGGGCATAAAGGCGCTGTGAAAAGTCTTACCGAATACCTTTGGTTTGAAGTTCCCAACCGGCGCGGGTTCGTCAACCTCACGCGAACCGTCGAAGATTTGGTCCGTAAAAGCGGGGTCCGCGATGGGTTGTGTCTGGTGAATGCCATGCACATCAGCGCCTCAGTGTTCATCAACGAC
>JALOTT010000069.1 GCA_025457745.1 Verrucomicrobiota bacterium | reverse complement strand
GTCGAAGGTCGCCACCACTTGGGACAGGCCGAACTTCGAGATGGATCGCACGTTTTGCAGGCCGGGCAAACCGCTGACGGCCAGTTCAACGGGAATGGTAATCTGCGCCTCGGTCTCTTGCGGATTCAGCGCCGCCGCCGTGGTGTTGATTTGCACCTGCACCGGCGTCGTGTCCGGGAAGGCGTCAATGGGGAGAATGCTCAAGCTCCGCCCGCCGATGACGACGAGCGCCGCCGCCAGCACGCAGACCAGCAGGCGGTTCTTGAGGGAAAACGTGATAATCCAGTTTAACATCGCAATGATTCCTTAAGAGGGTTGGCTTAGTCGTCCGCACAACCCGCGCCCAGTCGCGACATCAGCATCGCCGACTTGACTGCGAAAGCGTGACTCACGGCGATCTGCTCTTGCGGCTTCAATCCCGCCAGGATTTCCAGCCGCCCGTCATACTTCGCTCCGAGTTGAACCGCCCGCGCGTCGAACAAATCGTTGGCGAGCTTCACAAACACAAACGGCTTTCCCTCGACATGCTGAATGGCCGATGGCGGCACGAGCATCGCACCCTCCGCCTTCCGGGTCAGAATCCGCGCCCTCGCAAACATCTTGTCCTTGAGCAGGCAGTCTGGATTGTCAAACTCCGCCCTTGCCCGCGCCATGCGCGTGCGTTCATCCACCGCTGGACCAACCCAGGTCAGCTTGCCGGTGAACACCTTGCCCGGCAGCGAATCCACCCGCAGTTCCACGGCCTGCCCAACCTTCACCCGCGCCAGGGTCGCTTCCGGCACTTGCAGCATGGCCCAGACGGTCGAATGATCCACGACGGTGAAGAGCGGCTTGCCGGCATCCACCAGTGAACCCCGCACGGCCACGCGCTCCACTATCTCGCCAGCAAACGGCGCGCGGACTTCCATGAGCACCTGCTCCTGCGGTTTGTGGCCCATCTCATCAATCTGTTCCTCGGTGAAGCCCAGTGTCCGCAGTTGTTGGCACGCACCTCGGTGGCCGGCTTCGGCCTCCTGCAGGGCTTGCTCCGAAGTCACCCGCTGCTCCCGCAGTTTGCGCTCGCGGTCGAGGGTCTGATGCGACAGCACCGCCTTGGCCACCGCCTCGGCAATCGAAGCCGACCAAATCTTTGCCACGGTTTGTTTCTCCTCAACCTTCGTCCCCAGGTCCACATCCACCGACTGAATGATGCCGCTCACTGGCGCGGCGATTTGCGCCAGCTTGTTTTGGTTGAAGTTCACTTCGGCCACGCACGCTACAGCATCCGCGATATCGCCGGTTTCCGGGATCGCCGTCTGGACGCCCACAATCGCCATTGAATTCGTCGAAGGCAGCCGCACCTTCATGCTTTCACCGGGCTTTAGCGTGGCGGCGAGGTCGGGCTTGCAGACCGCGCACTCCGCTTCCGGCACGCCGTGCTCGCCGCACATCAACACGCCATCTTTGGTTTCGGTATGCGCCGCGCCATGCCCGCCTGGTCCGTGTCCGTGCCCGTCATCTTCACCATGCGCGGCGGACTCGCTCTGTTTCGAGCAGGCTGACAAAAGGGCAACCGCCGCCACCAGTGGCAGAACGGTCATCTTGGAAATTGTAATGGGTCTCATAATCTTCGGTTGGTCGTTCACACGTTTACTTGGCGGGGGCAGGAGCGTGCTCGCCCGGGCTGTGGTTGTGCCCTTGATGGTCATCCACGGTGGGCGAGTTGGTCTTGGCGTGGTCATGGCCGGAGTGGTCTTCAACGCTGGCCTTCCCGTGATCGTGGCCGTCATGCTCGCTATGGGTTTCCTGCTTCTTGCAGCCGGCGAACAGCGCTACGGCCACAACACTCGCCAGCGCGGCGAGTTTCAGAGTCATTTTCGTCTTCATGCTAGAATTCAATCTGGTGTGTTAAGGGGTTCAGTGTGTCGTTTCAGAATTCCAAAAGGCTTTGGTCAACAAGGGTCTTCCAAAGGTGGGCTTGCGGTAGTGAATCGAGACGGCAATGCCGCTCTTGAGTTGTGCGGCGGTGGCAGCCTGGCCGTCTTTGAGGAAACCGGTGTCCTTGTTCCAATCGAGCACCAGCGGCTTCTTATCTTTCCCAGCTTTGAACACCAGCGACTGCGTGTCGTGGTCCACAAAGACCGCAGTGCCCGTCGCCTGAATGGGCCTTGGCAGGCGCGCCCATGCTGGGCTGGTCATCATGGTGAGGAACAGAACCGCCAGAGCAATGAAGGTATGTCGTCTCGTTATGGTGCGCACGGTGTCCTCCCTTTCACGGTTGAGTCTTGCCTGGTTGCGGTTGAATGCCTCCCGCTGCGAGCGACTCCAGTTCGGCTTGGGCGACGCTCAGTTCGAGCAGCTTCTGCTGATACGCGAGACGCGCTTCGGCGGTGGTGCGTTGCGTGTCGAGCAGGTCAATGAAGCCGAACTTGCCTTGCTCGAAGCCGGCCTGCACCAGCCGCAAGGCTTCGTCCGCCTTGGGTAGAATCCGTTCGCGGTAGCTGGCGACCTGCTCCACGGCGGTGCGAAACCGTTTGCTCGCCGTGCCCCACTCGCGCAACAGCCGTTGCTCGACAGCCACCTGGTCAGCTTGCGCAATGTGGACGTTCGCTTGCGCCTCCTGCTTCTTCCCTTTCGAGCGGTCAATGATTGGCAGCGGGATGGATAGTCCCATTTGAATGATGGACTGTCCGGTTTCGCCAATGCGTCCGCCCGCCACACCCATTCGCACATCCGGGTAGGGCTCAAGTCGCGCCCGCCGCAACTCCAACTCCGCCCGGTCTCGGCTGGTCTTGACCGCCAGCACACTGGGGTGGTTCGGCAGCCACTTCTCAGGCCCTTGTTCCAAGAGACCCAAATCGGCGTTTTCGGCCAGAGCGCCGCTCACGGGAGCTTCAGTCAAATCCGGGCGACCCAGCAACAAGGCGAGCGTCTGCCGGGCCGTGGTCAACTCGCGCTGGAAGCCCGAAAGTTCAGTCCGGGCTTGTTCGAGCGGGATCTCCGCGCGCAACTGCTCCTGGTCGGCAGCCGCCCCGGCAGCCACTCGCTTGCGCGCTGTGGAGGCGGAGGACTCCGCCACCTTCACCAACTCAGCGGCCACATCCACCAAGCGCTCGGCGGCGAGCACCTGGTAGAAAGCGGATTTCACGTCGCGAACCAGTTCCACGCGGCGCAGGATCAGATCCGCCTCCGAGAGCCGGATGCCGGAGACGCCAATCTGGCGGTCGAGCTTCTTCTTGCCGGGAAACGGAATGGTCTGCGCCACGCCGATGGTCTGCTTGGAGTCCGAGAAGTCGCCCCCACCGCTCACGGGCCAATCCTCCGCGCTCATCACGGGCCAATCCTCCGCGCTCAGGGTCAATTCCGGGTTCGTCCAGAGCTTGGCCTGATAGGCGCGACCGGTGGCCGCATCTATGCGTCCGCTGGACGCGCGCAGTTCAGGGTTGTTCTCCAGCGCGAGGCGGACCGCTCCGTCCAGCGTCAGGACATTGGTTGCGGAACTCACCGGTGGCGGTGGCGCGGGCGAATCAGCCGCTTGGGCAGCGAATCCCAAGAAGCAGCCGCCGCTGAAGGCCAGCGAGCAGGCCAAGGAACGCAAAACTGTTGAATCAATTCTTTGCTTCATAATTTTCAAACAAGACACGGACACGAACGACCAACTAAAAACGACTAGAGAACGGCAAATGAGAGTGCGCGGCGTGAGATCACACCACGACGGAGATAGAGTCCCGGACGGGACTACTTAGGAAGCAATGGAAGGCGCACGGGGAGGAAGGGCCGTGCGATGGGAGAATTGCCAGACTTTGGGAAGCTCCGGCGGAGATTCCGACGCGACCAACGATGCGACTTGAGGCTCGGGCAGCGGAGCTTCAATCACCGAGGAAAGCAGGGCGAGGAGGAGTAGCGGTTGGGGCGCGGAGACAGACTGTTCTTCAGCCCGGTAATCTCCGCTCTCGACAACGCACTCGTCGCTTTCGCAATCCTTCGGGCTGGAAGCCCCTGTATCCACGAAGCAACAGGTCTTGAGGAAATCGAAACCGGGAACGCCCTCCAAAATGCAGTGCATTGACGCCAGTCCATAGAGGACCAGCGCCAACATCGCGGCAATTTTGGTGAGCTTGCTCACGGCAGATAGACTACACCACGGCAGGAATCGTTCAAACTTTAATCACAAATCCAAGGTTCTGAACGGTTTTCTCGACTCCAAACAGGTTTGAATCAACGCTCTACAAGTCCCGCTGACTTCATGGCTTGACCAGCCGGTAAAAACGCCGGCCCGTTGCCTCGCTGACTGTTACCGTCCAGCGACCGCCGACCAGGGTGGGGTTCTGGGCCACCAAATCCCACGCTGCGCCACTCGGCTCGCCAGATGACTCCAGTCGCCAACCTTGTTCCGCTTCCGGCCAGGAAAGGGTGACGATTGTGCCGTCACGGCGGACGGTGAGCGTGGGCGGAGGGAGCACTTCAAAGTTCTGCATCATCCCCGAATCCTCGTGTTCGAGGTTGTGGCAGTGGTGGACGAACAGACCCGAGTGCGTGTCGAAACGCGTGAGGACACGCACCGTCTCGCCCGGATTCACCAGCACGGTATCTTTCCAGCCCGCATCTTCGGGCGGCAGCGATGCCGCGCTGCTGCGGCTCAACACTTGGCAAAGCGCCGCATGAGCGTGCATCGGGTGGGGCTCAGTGCCGGTGTTCCGGTATTCCCAAATCTCAACGTCCCCGGACGGAACGCTGAAGTCCGTCCGCTGCATGTTGAAAAGCTGCCCGTTGATGGTGTGAACCATGCCGGCCATGGCCAACGTGAAGACACGCGTGCGCCTGGCTTGTGCCGGATTGAGGGGCGTGAACGGTTGCAGCGTCGCCGGGACGGTCGCATTTCCTGTCGCGGCGCTGTCCACGTAGAAGCGCAACAAGTCCATTTCCGTCCCCTGCTGCGGGCCGCCCATCATGCCTCCGCCGCCAGGGAAGCTGAGGCTCTTCAACACGACCGACGCGCCAACCGCGTAAGCCGAGAAGTCCACGAGGATTTCCAACCGCTGGCCCGGCGCGAGCATCGCCGAGGTCACAGACACGGGAGCGCCTAGCAGGCCACCGTCTGTGCCAATCAGGTGGAACGGTCGTCCGTCGCTGAGCCCGACCTTGTAGATTCGGGCGTTCGAGCCGTTCAGCAGCCGCAAGCGGTAAAGTCCCCGGTCCACCGACAGCCAGGCATCCGGCGTCCCGTTCACCAGCATCACATCGCCGAGGTAACCGGACATCACATCCATCATGGACGGAGCATAGACCAACTGACGAGAGGCGCTGACTCGCTTGTCCGTGAAGACGAGCGGCACATCATGGCTGCTCGAAGGCAACCCAAAGGCCGCCTCCGCCGGGTCTTCGATGATGAAAAACCCGGCCACACCAGCGTAAGCTTGCTCCGCCGTCAGTTGGTCCGTGTGCGCGTGATACCAGCAAGTGCTCGCGCGCTGGCGGACAGGAAACCGGACCTGATAGCTCTGCCCGGCGGCAACTTGGTCACGCGGGTGACCGTCCATCCGCTCCGGGGCAAGCACTCCGTGCCAATGGAGCACCAAGGGTTCGCCCAGGTTGTTTTGGACGCGCGCCGCAAACTCCTCGCCGCGCCGGACGCGAATCGTCGGGCCGGGCACTCCACCGTTGATGGCGGACACGGCCGTGGAATAGCCGGGCCAGATAGCAAGATTGGCACGGGCCACGGTCAACGAGTCCCCAGACCAGTCAGCGGGAAGTCGCAACGGATTGCCCGGACGCGCGGACTGCGCCCGCAACCGGGTGAGCGGCAGGAACTGCATTCCAGCCGCGACCATCGCCGCGCTTTGCGCGGTGCGCCCAATGAATTGTCTGCGGTTTGTCTTCATCTCGGTGCGAAGTGATGCCCGGATCGTCAGGGTAGAGTGAACACCAGGGCAGGATCAGTTCTGGTTCATGGGCTGGCCTGCAACCGCCAGAACATGTGTGGCCCTCCTGAATTGACCGTGCGAACCATCGTGCCTGGAGTGGGCATGAACATATCGGAATAGTTCGTCCAGTGGGTCAGATCGCTGGAGGACTGCATCTGGAATTGCCAACCCATCATCATCGAACTGAACTCCAGATTTGCAGTACCAGCCGTGCTTCCTGCCATCATCCGGAGGGAGGGAGCGGCTTCCATCCCAAATAGCGCCGTGATTTCTTCGGCGGTAAGTGCCCGGTTGTAGATGCGAACGTCGCTCATTGCCCCGAAGAACTGATACGGGACAGATCCCTGCCCACCGAATCCCCCGAGGAAGGCCATCGGATGTGCGCTCCGCTGCACCATCATCCCCATGCCCATCGGCATCCCGCCGACCGTCATCGAACCCGTCATCCGCTGCCCATTGATGTAAAGCCCAGAGTTCATCATGTTCCCATTGTTGAAAACTGCCGCCACCTGAACCCAGTGGTTCGAGAGCATTGGGCCGTAATCCGTGCCATAGACATCGGCCATGCCCCCGCTGAACCCGAACCGGCCGTTGCCTTCCTGCTGGAAGAGCAAACAGTAATTCTGATTTGTGTTCCCCCAGCCAAACGGCATGGCAACAGGATTCGTGCTTCCGTTGACCCCACCGTCCCAGCGCATCCAGAGACAGACGGTGTTCTGACTGTTGGTGACCATGTTCACGTTCAGGTTGGTGAGCATGATCGCGTCCATGCCCCCGGCAAAAGCGATGCCGTGGCCTGGCTCTCCAAACCGGTTGGTGACCATCATCGGCGTCCCCATGATCCTCCCGTGCATCCCATGGCCGCTCACATCAGTGACATCGCCATGCATGGGGTAGTGGGCGACCAGACCATTCGTCATCCAGTTCTGGCCGTGCGCCGATATCGTGAAGGCCAGAGCGAGCAACAGCATCGCCATCGCTGGCCGGAAGTGAGTTGTGCCTGCACGCATACTGGACCGAGATTGCTGTATGTGCATAAGAATGCGTGTACACTATCATGGATTGGTTTGATGTCCAAAACGCTGGGGAGATCACGCTGTCAATGTTGATGCCCTTTGTGCTCGTCCATGCCTGGGGTCGGGCCAGCACCTTTCTTCATCACACAGCAGGACATGTCCTCGCTGCCGCACTGCTTGCAGGTGTGCTTTACCACGCTCTTGGCCTGCTTGCCCACGCCTTCGGTCACAATCTTCGTGTCGCAGCCAGGGCATTCGTGTCGTTGGATGTTCGCCGTCTCCTGCCGCCCGCCTTTGCCCATCGGCTGAACGACTTTCACCCAGGTGTCCTTGCACTTCGGGCAGGACATGACGATGGTGTCGCCCGCTTCCACCTTCTGCACGTCCGCCGCAGTATTGAGGCGGAGCAGCTTCATCATGCGCTCGCCGCCTTTCTCTTGGGCCACAGCGCTGTTGGCCAGGAGGGTGAGGCCGGCCACGGCCACGATGAGTGTTCCACGGGTCAGGTAGTTGCCAATGTTCTTGATGCTCTTCATACGATGGTCTCTTTCAATTTGTTTTCTGGTTTCACTGGCAGCCGCCGTGGCCGCCTTCGTTACTGCCTACACCGCAGCGGGTGTTTCCCCGCAAACTTTTTGGCCGAGATTGGGGCAAGCGCCTGCGCCGATCACCCGCTCAGGACCTTGACTCGGCTTGAGCCGGCAAGGACTCCTTGTACGCCTGTTTCTCCCACTCCATGAATTGCATGCTCAAATCCTCCCACTTCTTGTGAGGGGGTTTTGGGCCTTTCACCCATTCCACCTGCCGCCCGCGCCAGAGGGAATATATGGCGGGAACGATTTCGAGCGTCACGATGGTGCTGGTAATCAGGCCACCGATGAAGAATCCGACGGCCAGCAGCGGGAGCGGGCTGCTCCCGGGTTGGTTGGCAGGTTGTTTTGACATAACTGAGCAGTGTGGCGCAGTAGTTTCAGTGCGCGTGCTCATGCTCATGGCTCATGGTCGTGGTTCGTCGGCAGATCTGGAGGCACAAGGGTCGAGCCGAGGCGGAATGCCGGGTGCCGGACTTCGCCGCCCAGTTTGGCCACGACCCCGCCCGCCATCAGGTTGGCCGCGGCCAGCAAGGCAACGGGAATTCCAAACCACCGCAGTTTCTCAGGACGCTTCCATACCGCCAGAGGGGCCACGGCCGCAGCCAGGGGCCACGAGGTAGTAAAGCCACGCCCAGCGATCTGCGATGAGCATGTGCGGTTTCAAGAGCGACGCGCCCTCGGAGTCCGAGATGGCGCGAATGCGGTTGTAGGCGGACTCGCCGGACTTGATCACCGGCCAGACCGAGGTTGCCATCACCGCCACGAGCATCAAGCTGCCCAATACCGTCCCGCGGTTCCTGGAGGCGAGCGCAACGACGAGCGCCGACCCGGCGACCGCCAGCCCGATGATGGGCATGTGGTTCAACAGAGCATGAGCGTATCCGGGCTTTTGCAACAGGTCATTTACGTTAAGTTCTACCGGGTTTCATTTCACAACCGCGTATGGCGTAGGCGCAGAGCATTGCTGATTACAGAAACCGAACTCAAGCTCATGGCAGCGCCCGCGATGATGGGACTGAGCAGCAGGCCGAAGAACGGATAGAGCAAGCCCGCCGCGACGGGAACCCCCAGCGCATTATAGACGAACGCGAAGAAAAGGTTTTGCCGGATGTTGCCCATCATGGCGCGGCCAAGCTTGATCGCTCGCACGATGCCGCGCAGGTCGCCTTTGACGAGCATGACACCGGCGCTCTCCATCGCGATGTCCGTGCCCGTGCCCATCGCAATGCCCACGTCGGCAGCCGCGAGTGCGGGCGCGTCGTTGATGCCATCCCCGGCCATGCCGACGATGCGACCCGCTGCTTTGAGCGTTTTCACTTTCTCATGTTTGTCGTGCGGAGTGACGCCCGCTTGAAAGTCGGCGATGCCAAGTTTTCGCGCGACGGATTCGGCGGTGCGCGGATTGTCGCCGGTAAGCATCAACACGCTCACGCCAAGCTCGCGCAATTCGGCGAGCGCCTGCGATGTGGTAGCTTTTATGGGGTCGGCAACAGTCAAAACTCCGGCGGCGCGGCCATCAACGGCGACGAATATCGCGGTAGCACCTTCGGCCTGGCGGGGAGCGGCGAGCGTTTCGAGTGCCGCGATGTCGGTCACTCCGTTCTCGCGCAGGAAATCGGGTTTGCCAACCAACACGCGGCGTCCACTCACAGTCCCCGCCACGCCGCCTGCGGTCGTGGACTGAAAATCCTTCGCAGCTTCGAGCGGAAGTTTTTGCTCACCGGCGGCAACGACAACGGCGTGCGCCAGCGGATGTTCGCTGCCCTGTTCGAGCGAGGCGGTGAGGCGCAGCAATTCTTTCTCGTCAAACCCGCCGACTGGCAACACCTGCGCCAGCTTCGGCTTGCCCTCGGTGAGCGTGCCGGTTTTGTCCACGGCGAGTGTGTCAAGTTGAGCGAGTTTCTCGATGGCTTCGGCGTTGCGAATGAGCACGCCGATTTGAGCGCCGCGCCCGATGCCAACCATCACGCTCATGGGCGTGGCGAGTCCGAGGGCGCACGGACACGCGATGATCAGAACGGCGACGGCATTTGTGATGGCAAAGGCGAGTCGCGGCTCTGGCCCAAAAATGAACCACGCAACAAAAGTGAGCGCGGCAATCGCCAGCACGGTCGGAACAAACCAACCAGCTACCTTGTCCGCCAACGCCTGAATCGGTGCGCGGCTGCGTTGCGCCTGTGCGACCAGATTCACAATTTGCGCGAGCATCGTTTCGCTGCCGACGCGCTCTGCCTTCATCACGATGCCGCCGGTGGTGTTCACCGTGCCGCCGGAAACTTTTGCGCCAATGGCCTTTTCCACTGGCAGCGGTTCGCCGGTGAGCATGGATTCATCCACGGATGTGCGGCCTTCCACAACTTCGCCGTCCACAGGAATTTTCTCGCCGGGACGCACGCGCAGCCGGTCGCCCGGATGCACGGCATCCAGCGGCACGTCTTCGTCGCCTTGCGGCGTGACGCGGCGGGCGGTTTTTGGCGCGAGGCCGAGCAACGCTTTGATCGCACCGCTGGTGCGCTGGCGGGCGCGTAGTTCCAACATCTGGCCGAGCAACACGAGCACAGTGATGACGGCAGCCGCTTCAAAGTAAATTGCAGGCTTGCCGCTGTGACCCGACGCGGGCGGAAATGCCTGCGGAAAGAACATGGCCACGGCGCTGAAGACATACGCCGCACCCACGCCCAGCGCGATGAGCGTGAACATATTCAAACTACGGTTCACGAGTGAGCGCCCGCCGCGCACGAAGAAAGGCCAACCCGCCCACAAGACGACCGGCGTGCTCAAAATGAATTGTCCCCAACGTGACGCTTCGCCGTTCAACCATTCGGCATGACTCCACGCGGGCACAATATGCGCCATCGCCACGATGAACACCGGCAAGGTCAACGCTGTGCCGATCCAGAAGCGGCGCGTCATGGTCCGCAACTCGGAGTTGTCTTCCTCCACATCGCTCTCGGCGGCGACGGTTTTTGGTTCGAGCGCCATGCCGCACTTGGGGCAGTCGCCGGGATGATCCTGCTCGATCTCCGGGTGCATTGGGCAGGTGTAGATGGTTTTCGCGGTCGGCTTCCACGCCGGATTGCGTTCCAACGCCATGCCGCATTTCGGACAATCGCCCGGCTTGTCGGATTCCACTCCGGGACACATCGGGCAAAAGTATTTGGCGGCGGCGGAAGGTGTCACCGCTGCGTGCTCATGACCATGATGGGAATGGTCGTGGGGCGCGTGCGTGTGTGTGCCGGTGCTTGGCTTGCTGTCACAACAGGAATGTTCCTCCGCACTGTGCTCGTGTTCGTGGCGGCCGTGGTCGGCCTGTTCGCTTTTGCCGCCGCAACAACCGCTGTCCGTTTTAGCAGGCGCGCTTTGCGAAAGGAACTTTTCCCGGCAGTGCTCGCTGCAAAAGTAAAATGTCTGTCCGTCACGCTCGGCGTGTAGAGCCGTCGCTTCGTCCACCTTCATTCCGCAAATCGGGTCAATTTTCATAGTTTCATTTCTCTATTCGCTGTCGAAGCGATGATTCGCTCTTTCACTCATGCAAACGCAGACCCGCTAAAACTCTTACAGTGTAATCGAAGTTAAGGGAACTACGCCATTTTCGAGCTTGGGTTGCCGGCCCACTGGCAAAGGGGTAGCCTGCGCGCATGGCCAAAGCCGAAGACGCCTTGATTGCAAACCTGAATGCGTTCACAGGTTTTGCCCGCGCGCGTGTCGGCGACCCGGAGCTTGCCGCCGATCTCGTGCAGGAGAGTTTGCTCAAGGCGCTCAAGTCCGCCGACAAACCCACTGATGGCGAAGGCGCGGTGGTGTGGTTCTATCGCATCCTCCGACACTCCATCATTGATCTCCATCGGCGACGGGACGTTCGCGACCGCGCGCTCAAGCGGCTGGAATCCGAGTTGTCCGAAAACCCTTCGACGGAAGACACGCGCCTGATTTGTCAGTGTTTCAAAAGTCTGTTACCAACGCTGCCACCCCAATACCGCATGCTGCTTCAGCAAATTGACCTCGATGGAACGCCCGCCGAAGAAGTGGCGACGTCACTGCGAATCAACATGAACAATTTGAACGTCCGGCTGCATCGCGCGCGGAAGCAGTTACGCGAAAAACTGGAAGAAACGTGCAATGTATGCAGCAAACACGGATGCCTTGATTGCTCCTGCGGCAGTGGGTCGGCGAGTTAAGTGAGCGGCTGGTTGCCGTTTGCTCCTTTCAGTTGCCTGGTTGTTTCAAAGCGCGGTATTGCTCGACCTTCGCCAGCCGTGCCATGTGAGGGCCGGAGTCTTTTTCAAACGTTTCCATGCAGTGCGGGCAACACAGGTTCACCATGACGCCGCCGTGATTGATTTTGGCGAAGCCGCGATCACCCTGCACGTTCTTGCCGCACACCACGCACGCGGGCGTGTCGTCCTGCGAACCAATTGTGTCTTCGATGCTCATGTGGGTCAGATTTTCAAACCGAGTTGTTTCAATGTGCCGGCTCCGGTTGGGCTGCGGTCGCGGCCGCTGGCAGTTGGTTTTGACGCCGGATCGCGCGCGAGCGCCAGATGTAGAAGATGGCCGGATAGACTAAGAGTTCCATGAGCAAGGAAGTGGCAACACCACCGATCATTGGCACGGCAATCCTTTTCATCACGTCGGCGCCGGTACCCGTGCTCCACATGATGGGCACGAGAGCAATGAATGTGGTCGCGACGGTCATTACTTTCGGCCGGAGCCGCTTGACCGCACCGTGATAAATGGCTTCGCGGAGATCCTCCCCGTTACGCATCCGGCCTTCCTTTTGCCATTTTTCATAAGCGATATCGAGGTAGAGCAGCATCACCATGCCGGTTTCGGCATCCAGACCGGCCAGCGCGATGAGTCCGATCCAGACCGCGACGCTCATATTGTAGTCGAGCAGGTAGATGAGCCAGAAGGCGCCCACTACCGAAAAGGGCACGGCCAGAAGCACGATCCCGGTTTTCACGAAGGACCGGGTGCTGAGATAGATGAGCAACGCCACAATCAACAACGTCAGCGGAACGACGAGCAGCAGCCGCTCTTTGGCCCGGAGCATGTATTCATATTGGCCGCTCCAGAAGATGCTGTAGCCCTCCGGCAGCGTGATGGTGCCGTCGGCAATGGCCTGGTTGACGGTGCGCATGGCGGCCTGCACGTAGGTGCCAATGTCAATGCCCTTCACGTCCACGTAAATCCAGGCATTGGGCACGGCGGCTTCGCTCTTAATGGCCATGGCCGCGTTGACCACCTTGATCGTCGCCAACTGGCCCATCGGAATCTGGGCACCAGTGGGCGCGGGCACGATGAGATCGCGCAAGGCTTGCAGGTCCTGACGATAGTCACGCTCATAGCGAAGGTTGATCGTGTAGCGTTCCAATCCCTCGACCGTCGTGGTGATCGGCATGCCCCCGAGCGCCACGGCCAGCACCTCCTGCACTTCACCCAAAGTCAAACCGTAGCGGGCGATTTCGTCGCGGTTGATGTCGAATTCAAGATAACGGCCACCAATCACCCGTTCGGAATAGGCGCTGGTCGTGCCCGGCACCTGTTTCACCACGGCCTCGACCTCGGAACCGATCCGCTCCAACTCCGCCAGGCTGGGGCCGGCGATCTTGATCCCCACCGGCGTCTTGATGCCGGTGGAGAGCATGTCAATGCGCGTCTTGATGGGCATGGTCCAGGCGTTGGCGAGACCCGGGAATTGGATGGCGCTGTTGAGCGCGTCCACCAGTTCTTCCACCGTCCGGCGCCGATGCGCGATGACCTTGCCGCTGTCATCCTTGATGTCCGCTTTGGGCCAGTCCTTTTCGTCCCTGAGCATGATCGTGGTTTCGATCATGTCGAAGGGCGCGGGGTCCGTGGCGGTTTCGGCGCGGCCGACTTTTCCAAAAACGTGATGCACTTCGGGAAAGGTCTTGATGATCTTGTCCGTTTGCTGAAGGAGTTCGCGCGCTTTGGTCGAGGAAATGCCGGGGAAGGTGGTGGGCATGTAGAGCAGGTCGCCTTCGTAGAGCGGCGGCATGAATTCCGAACCGATGTTCTGGTAGGGGAACAGTTTGCCAACCTTTTGTGAGAATTCTCTCGTCTGGCCCTCCGGCAGGCGGTTTGTCACCAGCCAGTTCCACGGAAAAAACACCCAGATGACGATCACGACAGCGGCTGTGATCACGGACCAGCGCCATTTGATGACGAAGTCAATCACCGGATGGTAAATCCAGGTTAAAAACCGGCTGATGGGGTTTTTCTCCTCCGCCGGCGCTCGGCCCCGGATGAACAAACCCGCCAGCACGGGAGCGAGTGTGATTGCAAGGATGGCCGCCGCAGCCATGGAATAGGTCTTGGTGAACGCCAGCGGCTTGAACATTCGGCCCGACTGTTCCTGCAATGTGAACACCGGCAGGAACGAAACGGTCACCACGACCAGCGCGAAAAAAATGGTCGGACCCACCTCGACCGAAGCGTCGCGGACGATTTCCCAGCGCGGCTTCCTGCCTTCATCCTGCTCGGAATGTTTGTGGACGTTTTCGACGAGGATGATGACCCCGTCCACCAGCACGCCAATAGCGATGGCGATGCCGCCCAACGACATGATGTTCATGCTGATGCCTTGGACATGCATGATGAGAATCGAAACCAGCACCGCAATGGGCAGGATGACAATGGGCACCAGCGCGGTTCGGAAGTGGAGCAGGAAAACGATGATGACGAGCGCCACCACTACGCTTTCTTCCAGTAGAGTGTGCTGGAGCGTCTTGACGGCGCGATCAATCAGCGCGCTGCGGTCGTAAGCGATGGTGTAGGTGACATCGGACGGCAGGGCCTTCATCGCCACGTCGAGCTTCTGCTTGACCTCTTGGATAACTTTGCGTGCGTTCGCCCCGTAGCGGACCACGACGATGCCGCCGACCGTTTCGCCTTCGCCGTTCAATTCAGCTATGCCCCGACGCATCTCTGGACCGAGTTGCACCGTCGCCACGTCGCGCAGCAAGATCGGCACGCCATTGGGGCCGACGCCAACGGCGACTTTGCGGAGCGATTCCACGTCTTGGATGTAGCCTTTGACCCGGACGATGAATTCCTTCTCAGCCATTTCGATGGCGCGACCGCCGACTTCCCCGTTGCTCATCTCAATGGCTATCCGGACTTTGGATAGCGGCAGGTCGTAGGCCCGCAGCTTCACCGGATCCACCGTCACCTGATACTGCTTTTCAAAGCCGCCGATGGAGGCGACTTCGGAAACCCCGTCCACGGCCGTGAGTTGATAGCGCAGATGCCAGTCCTGCATGGAGCGCAGTTCCTGAAGGCTGTGATTGGTGGAGTTGATGGCATACATGAAGGCCCAACCCACACCGGTGGCGTCGGGGCCGAGGGAGGGCGTCACCCCTTTGGGCATCTGAGTGCTAAGTTGGCTGAGATACTCCAGCACCCGGCTGCGCGCCCAATAGGGATCGGTGCCGTCCTCGAAGATGACGTAGACAAACGAATAGCCGTAAAACGAATAGCCGCGCACCACCTTCTTGAAGGGCACCGAAAGCATCTTGGTAGTGATGGGATAGGTCACCTGATCTTGGACAATCTGCGGTGCCTGGCCGGGATACTCCGTGTAGATGATGACCTGCACGTCGGACAGGTCGGGAATGGCGTCAACCGGGATGTTTTTGACGGAATAAACGCCGCCCACCACCAGCGCCAAGGCGCCCAGCAGGACGATGAACTTGTTCTTGAGCGAGAAATCTATGATGCCTTTGAGCATGGTAATCCTTCGGATCGCGGGTCAGCGCTGGTGTTGTGGCGCGGCGGTTGCAGGGGTCGGAGTCGGGTGCTGTTTGCGCCAATGTTCTTCGGCTTGTTTGGCGTGTTTCACCTGACTGGTTTCCACCAGCTTCATCTCGCACTCCGGACACTTGCCGGGTTTGTCAGAAACGATGTGGGCGTGGGACGCCATTGGACAGGTGTAAAGTGGAGACGGCACGGCAGCTTGCGGCGGTGAGTCTGCGGGAGGGGACGGATGCTGTTTGCGCCAGTTGTCCTCGGCCAGTTTGGCGTGCTTTACCTGACTGGTTTCCACCAGCTTCATTTCACACTTTGGGCATTGACCCGGTTTGTCAGAAACCACGTCGGCGTGTTCTTCCATCGGGCAGGTGTAGAGCGGCGCAGGCACCGGCGCGGCTGCGCTGTGTCCGGGGTGCGGGTCTGCCGGCGGAACGGGTTTGGGCATCACGGGAATGAGCGTCATGTCGCACTTGGGGCATTTGCCCGGCTTGTCGAGTTTCACATCGCTGTGCTCCGGCATGGGGCAGGTGTAATGCTCGACCTTTCCGCCGGGTTGCATTTTCGCCAGTGCCGCCGCCGAGACCGGCACCAAAGTCATCGCGCACAACGG
>JALOTT010000417.1 GCA_025457745.1 Verrucomicrobiota bacterium | reverse complement strand
CAAAGCGAAAAATCCACGTTTAAACTAACATCACAAACAACCGGAAATAGTATCTTACGCCTCAACCCCGAAAGAGACATTCACGCTGAACCAGTACAGAACCGTGGTCAGTGGGTGCGATTCGCCAGAATCCGCTGTCTTCGAGAGATTGTCTGCCTTGTCACGCTGACGGCTAGTCTCTGCACCATTGCGCTCGCAACCCACGGCGAAGCAAAACAGAAAGAGGCAGATTGAATACGTGGCCGAAGTCTGAATGGCTGCAGTTGCTTTCATGACGTTTCAAAGCATAGGGGCGGGCCGACGCCAAGGTCAAGCCCGATGAAGGGCAAGAAGCCACGAGTAACCGAGCATGAACGGGTCAAGCAATGGTATCGCGCTTTGTTGCTGCCTTTGCGCCGATGGGGTGTCGAGCGGTTCAGACGCCGCCAATCCATTTGCCGTCATCCCAAGCGGCTTTGAGTGAGGTCAGGTTGCGCCGGTCAAAGATGTTTTCGTTTCAGGCACCGCTTGATGCGGGAAGCGATTCTCAGCCTGCGCGTGTGCTGCTTGGCAATCCGAACTCACGGCGTTGCCGGAGAGCTTGACGCGGGAGAACAACCCGAAGCCGGAGGTAACGCCTGCCTTTGCGCAACAATTTGCGATCTCTCGGCAGCGAAGTCGAAACACGGAAAACCAGGCGCTTGTCACTGGCACGGCTCTGGCATAAAATATCTGCATGTTCCGAAAGTACAAAGCGACTCCAGCCGTGCGCCGTTCCGTTGTGGGCGTGGTTCTCGGCCTGTTTGTCCTCGCTTTCGGTGCCATCGCATCGTGCGCGGCGGTTTATCACTCGCTCCACCACGATGCAACTTCCCACACGGGACATTGCGCGGTCTGCTCGTTTGCCAGCGGCCAGGTGGAAGCGGCGGATGCGCCGTTGGCTGTTTGCCGGCCCGTGATTTTTCGCGTCATCGCGGCCATCCCGATTGTCAGTTCGCTTCCGCAGAATCCTTCATTCCTGCTTCCTCCGGGGCGTGCGCCGCCCGTTCTCTCCGTCGTTTCCTGAGTTCACCAGTTGATTGCTCAACTGGTGTGGTTTTCCTGTGGTGGTCGTAAACCCTTTGGCGTGCCCCGAAAGTCTTCGGGGTGGCCTTTCCGTGAAGTCTTATGAAACTGTTGAAACTGGTGAGAATGACGGTGGTGGTGTCCGCGTTGGGACTGGGCGCAAGTGCGACCCGGGCGCAGGACGCCGAACAATTCAAGCAACTCAAACTGCAACTCGAGCAGATGCAGGCCAACTTTGACCGCGTGGTGCGCGAGCAGCAGGCGCAGATCGAAGGCCTGAAAAAGCAAGTAGGCGCGATGCAGCCGTCTGCCACGAATGGCGCGGTGACGGCGGCAACTGCGATTGCGTCACCCACCGGCACAATGCCGAGCGCGCCTGCCGAGGCTGTGACCAAAGCGTGGTCGCCGACGGACCCGATCCGCATTGGGAAAGGCAGCGCTTACGTTGATCTCGGTCTCGTTGGCACGTTCGCCGCCGGCGGCTCGACCGCCAACGACATTGAGGGCGGTACGCAGCTTGGCGGGCACGATCCCAACCAGCGCGGTTTCACGGTGCAGGGCGTGGAGATGAATTTGCAAGGCGCCGTTGATCCCTTCTTTCGCGCCAACGCCAACATCGTTTTTTCCATTGATTCGGGCGGCGAATCCTTCATGGAAGTGGAGGAGGCCTGGCTGGAAACGGTTTCATTGCCCGGCAATCTGCAAATCCGCGCGGGCCAGTATCTGACCGACTTCGGCCGCATCAACACACAACATCCGCACACCTGGGCGTTCGTGGACACGCCGCTGGTAAACGGGCGGTTTCTCGGCCCGGACGGTTTGCGCAATCCCGGCGCGCGCGTCTCCTGGTTGATGCCGCTCCCGTTCTTTTCCGAACTGTCGCTCGGCGTGCAAAACAGCCACGGCGAAACCGCTTCCAGCTTTCGCAGCGCGGGCCACAGCCACGGCGGCGAGGAAGAGGAGGAAGGATTGCCGTTCGGCTACCGCCATCCCGACAACGACCGCGGGATAAAAGGTTTCGGCGACCTGCTGTTCAGCCCACGGCTGGCGGCATCGTTTGACCTGACGGAATCGCAAACGTTGCTCTTGGGCGCATCGGCGGCATTCGGGCCAAACAGCAGCGGCGCGAGCGGCGACACCGGCACACAGATTTACGGCGTGGACGTTTATTGGAAATGGAAACCAGCCAACGCCCACGGCGGCTTCCCCTTCGTTTCCTGGCAGACCGAAGCCATGCTGCGACGCTACAACGCGGGCATGTTTGATTGGAGCGAGGAACTGGGCGACGGCGACGGCGATGGAAACACTTTTCCAGACGAAGGCGTGCTGGTGGATGCGTTGGGCGCGGCGCCGCCGGTGTTGAACCGGGAGACGCTGACCGACTACGGTTTCTATTCCCAGTTACTTTACGGCTTTCGCAAAGGCTGGGTGGCGGGCTTGCGCTACGACTTCGTCAAGGGTGACCGCGCCGACTACGAGAAGGCCGGTTTGCTGTTCGCGGATAATGCCGGCGGCGGCACGCCGGTCGGGCGCGATCCATTGCGCAACCAGCGTTGGCGCATCTCGCCGAACTTGACCTGGTATCCGAGCGAGTTCTCCAAGATTCGACTGCAATACAACTACGACGACCGGGACGAGATCGGCGTGGACCACTCGGTGTGGCTACAGTTTGAGTTCCTGCTGGGCGCACATGCGGCGCACAAGTTTTAAGACACGAATTTCACGAATTACCACGAATTTCATATGAAACCGCTTGCTTCAATCATTCTGGCCGCGCTTACGGTCGCGGCTTTCAACACTCACGCGAAACTCAACGTCGTGGCCACGCTCCCCGATTACGGCGCCATTGCCGAGGAGGTCGGCGGCGACAAAATCAAAGTCACCGCCATCGCCCGCGGCACGGAAGACCAGCATTTTGTTGACGCGCGGCCCAGCTTCGTGCGCGTGCTCAATCAGGCCGATCTGCTGATCGAAGGCGGGGCGGACCTTGAAATCGGCTGGCTGCCGCCGCTCGTCAACAACGCGCGCAATCCCAAGATCCTGGCTAATTCACCCGGCCACGTGATTCTTTCGCGCTACCTCCGCTTGCTGGAAGTCCCCACTGTCACGGTGGATCGTTCCATGGGCGACGTGCATCCGTATGGCAATCCACACTTCACGCTGGACCCGGCGAACGGCAAAATCATCGCATCGCGGCTGGCGGAAGCCTTCGGCGCGCTGGACGCCGCGAACGCCGAGTTTTACCGCGCGAACGCGGGGAAGTTCAACGAACGGCTGGACAAGAAACTTGCCGAGTGGACAGGGCTGATGTCGCCGTTTCGCGGAACGAAGGTCGTCACGTATCACAAGTCGTTCGATTACCTGCTGGAACGATTTGGATTGGTGCTGGCGGGCACAATCGAACCGAAGCCCGGCATCGAACCTTCTCCCAGTTACATCAGCTCGCTCATTCCAAGGCTGAAAAGCGAAGACGTGAAGTTGATTTTGATGGAGTCATTTCGGCCGCACAAAACACCCGAATACGTGGCGCAGGCCATCGGCGGAAAGCTGCTGCTGCTGCCGGGTTCAGTCGGTGGCAATGAAAAAGTCACAGACTACATTGCAGTGTTTGACTACAATGTGGCGCAAATCGTGGCGGCGCTGAAACCATCAAAGTGACAGA
>JALOTT010000068.1 GCA_025457745.1 Verrucomicrobiota bacterium | reverse complement strand
GTTTGTGGGTTCATCGCCCAAACTTTTACTCCAACGCCCGGCGCTCCGCCACTTTGGTTGCGGCTCCGCCGCGCTATGCCTTTGCGCCTTTGCGTTAAAATTTTTTCAGTGCGGTACCGGTGTATTGATGGTGGGGACGAGTTTCACCCGCGTCTCATTCTTTCCGGAATAGGTTTGGGACGCTGTGGAAAGCGTCCCTACCCAAGTGCCCTCACCCCGCCCTCTCCCATCCGACGGGAGAGGGAGAATCACCGTCAGTCTCTTTGCGTTCTGTATGTTCTTTTGCGGCTTCCGTCTTCGCGGCGCTACGACGCGACAAGGAATGGTTTCGTGTGATTCGCGGTGAATGAACTCCTTGAAGTCGCTTTCTCCGTCAATTACCTTCCTACCGCTTTATGACATTGACAGAAAAGATCCTCGCGCGCGCCGCGGGCAAAGCCTCCGTGCAGGCGGGAGATAACATCTGGGTGAATGCCGACGTGCTGATGACCCACGACGTGTGCGGCCCGGGCACCATCGGCGTGTTCAAGCGCGAGTTCGGTAAGACCGCCAAGGTCTGGGACAAGAACAAGATCGTCATCATTCCCGACCACTACATTTTCACCGCCGACTCCAAGTCGAACCGCAACGTGGATATCCTGCGCGACTTCGCGAAGGAACAGGGTTTGCCCTACTTCTACGACGTGATTGACGACCCGAACGGGCACTGGGTTTTCGATGCCGTGAAGGGCAACATGAAGCGGCAATACGGCTCGAACTACGCGGGCGTCTGCCACACGGCGTTGCCGGCCAAAGGCCACACGCGGCCCGGCGAAGTTTTGTTCGGCACGGATTCGCACACCTGCATGGCGGGCGCGTTCAACGAGTTCGCCACCGGCATCGGCAACACGGACGCGGGCTTCGTGATGGGCACGGGCAAGTTGCTCATCAAAGTCCCGGAGACGATGCGCTTTCGGTTGGAGGGCAAATTGCAACCCGGCGTGATGGCCAAGGACATCATCCTCCATTGCATCGGTGAAATCGGCTTCGACGGCGCGACGTATCGCGCGATGCAGTTCGACGGTCCGGGCGCGGCCAGCCTTTCGATGGACGACCGCATGACCATCGCGAACATGGCGATTGAGGCCGGCGGCAAGAACGGCATTTTCGAATTCGACTCGCGCACGGCGGAATACGTGGACGCGCGCGTGAAGTTGAACGGCACGAAATCCAGCTACCAACCCGCCGAGCCGGACAAGAACCAGAAATTCGTTTACGAACACGTCGTGAACCTCGACCAGCTCGAACCGACCGTTGCGTGTCATCCCGATCCCGGCCAGCGCAAGAAGGCGAAGGAGATGAGCAACGTGAAATTGGACCGCGCCTACGTCGGCTCGTGCACGGGCGGCAAGACGAGCGACTTCGTGGAGTTCGCGCGCGTGTTGCGCGGCAAACACGTGGCGATTGATACGTTCGGCGTGCCCGCGACACCGGAGATTGTTCACGATTTGCAGAGCACCCGTTGGGGCGACAAAACCATCTGGCAAATCCTCGTGGACGCCGGCGTGCAGATGACGGAGAACGCCGGTTGCGCCGCGTGCCTGGGCGGGCCGGTGGACACGTTTGGCCGCATCAACAAACCGGGCATCAAGTGCATCAGCGCCACGAACCGGAATTTTCCCGGCCGCATGGGCGACAAGGAATCGCAGGTGTTCCTCGCGTCGCCGATGACCGTGGCGGCGAGCGCGATCACGGGTAAAATCACCGACCCGCGCGAGTATTTGGGGAATTAAGACATTCAGGCTCAATGGCCAGTGAGGAAAAGCTGCTGGCGGAACTTGCGGCGGGCGGGAAGGCGCTTTACCTGGAGGCTGACCCCGTTCATCTTAACGACGCTGGCGCCGCGATTGTGGCCCGGCTACTTTTTGAAAGCATGACCAACCATCTGGCGCAATGAACCGCGAAGCTTTGGATCGTGGGTGTGAGCGCGGCATTCTCGGCTTGGTGCTGGCGATTCTGGTTTTCGGTCCGCTGGCCACCGGCGCCGTGCGGCCGTTGCCGTTTCTCATCATTCAAGGACTGACGCTTGGGGTGATGGTATTGTGGGGTCTGCGCCTGTGGTTGGGCGAGCGGTCGCGGTTGCTCTGGCCGCCGATTTGTTGGGTGGTGGTGCTGTTCACCGGTTACGCCATCGCACGGTATCTGACCTGCGAGATTGAATACGTGGGACGGCAGGAGTTGATCCGCATTCTGGTTTACGCGTTCCTGTTTTTTGCCATCCTGAACAACCTGCACCGGCAGGAATACGCGCAAATCATAAGCTACACCATGGTTTTTCTGGCGCTGGCCATTTCCGGCTACGCGATCTACCAGTTTGTCACCGGGTCAGATCGCGTGTGGCATTTCCACACGCCCTACAAGGGCCGCGGATGCGGAACTTATATTTGTCCCAATCACCTGGGCGGCTTCCTGGAAGTGCTGCTGCCCCTGGCACTGGCCTATACGCTGGCAGGTCGCGGCAAGCCGCTGACAAAAATCCTGCTGGGCTACGCGGCGCTCGTGATGCTGGCGGGAATTGGCGTGACCGTATCGCGGGGAAGCTGGGTGGCGGCCGGGTTCGCGCTGTTGGTCTTCTTCGGGATTCTGGCGCTGCACCGGAATTACCGGCTGCCCTCACTGGTGATGATGTTGTTCCTGGTTGGCGCGGGTTTGGTTTTCCTTCCCAAGACTGCGTTTTTTACCAATCGCGTGAAGGCCGGGGTGGATGCGGGGAAAAACCTCGAGGTGGATGTGCGCTTCCAGTTATGGCAGGCAACGGTGCGGATGTGGCGCGACCACACGTGGCTCGGTGTCGGGCCGGGGCATTTCGATCATCGGTTTCGCGCCTACCGGCCGGTGGAAGTCCAGTTGCGGCCCGACCGGGCGCACAATGAATATCTCAACACGCTGGCGGATTGGGGGGTCGTCGGGATGGCCCTGGTGGCCGCGGCGCTGGGGGTGCTGTTCGTGGGAGTGTTGAGAACTTGGAAGCACGTCCGCCGGTCAGAGAATGAATTCAAAACCAATCAGAGCAACAAGTTCGCGTTCGTGGTGGGCGCCTCGCTCGGATTGCTGGCGCTGCTGATTCATTCGGCGGTGGATTTCAACATGCAAATTCCGGCGAACGCGATTCTCGCGATCAGTCTCATGGCGCTGTTGAGCAGTCATCTGCGATTTGCCACGGAGAGTTACTGGGTGCGCGTGGGGACGGGTTTGCGCATCGTTGCGAGCGGCGTGTTGCTGGCCGGCGTGGCGTATCTGGGCTGGCAGGAAGTGCGTCTGGGCCGCGAATACGTCTGGCGGGAACGGGCGGCCTCCCAGCCGATTTTTTCCCGCGAACAAGCCGCGGCATTGCAAAAGGCTTTTGCCATCGAACCGAGCAATTTTGAAACAACCTACGCCCTGGGCGAAGCGTATCGCGTGCAAAGCTCCGAGGGCGGCGAGAATTACCGCGAGCTGGCGGAGCAGGCGATGACATGGTTCGCGCGCGGCACAAACTCCAATCCCTACGACGGCTACAACTTCATGCGCTACGGCTGGTGCCTGGACTGGCTCGGGCGGCACGCGGAAGCAGAACCGTATTTCAACCGGGCGGACGAGTTGGACCCCAATGGCTACTTCACCGCCGCCTTCGTCGGGCGGCATTACATCGAGACGGGAGAATACGCGGCGGCCCGGCCGTGGTTTGAGCGCTCGCTCAAGCTGCAACGGGAGGACAATCCGGTGGCCGACTTCTATCTTGAGTTCGCCAATCTCAAGCTGCTGGCAGCCGCGACCAATCAAAGCCAGACTTTGCCGAAGTAGCGGGAGCTGCGGCGCGCTTGCTTCAGTTCACCGGCCGAGGCAAACTGCCGGGAGTCCGACAAAAACGTCACAAGCACATTGGCCGGGCACTGAACCCGCAGAGCAACCGGATATGCCGAACAACCGCTGGATTTCCGTCACGACGCTGCGAGCCTGTCTTCTCCTCGTCTTCACCGCGTCGGCCGCGGGGGTCAACGGCAACTTCACCATTAAATCCTGGGACAACGAGGATGGTCTGCCGCAAAGCTCGGTGATTGCCCTGGCGCAAACGCGCGATGGTTATCTGTGGCTGGGCACGCTCGGCGGCATGGCGCGCTTCGACGGTCGGCGGTTCGGGGTTTTTGATGGATTCAATACGCCCGGTCTGGGCAGCGGGCGCATCGTTTTTCTGTTTGCCGACAGCCAGGGCAATTTGTGGGTCGGGACGGAGACGGCAGGGGCGATGCTTATCAAGGACGGCAAGATCATCCCGTTGGAGATCGGCAACCGGAGTCGCGCTGGCCGGCTGGTTTCGGCGTGCGAGCAAACAAACGGCACCGTCTGGCTTTGCACGGCGAACGGCCAGTTGTGCCGATATGCCGGGGGCAGCGTGGCGATGTGGCAGTTGCGAACCAACGCCACGTTCATCGGCGAGTACCGTTCGGTGACGGCGGAGGCTGGCGGGGCGCTTTGGGTCGGCGCACAGGGCCGTTTGTCCGCGCTCGAACTTGCGGCGATCCAGCCCGGCAAGCGACTGCCGCCAGAACGGGAATACGCGGTGGTCAACCTTGATCTGCTCCTGGCCAGTTCGCGCGGCGGTTTCTGGTTGCTGGCCAACGGGCGGGTGCAGAAGTTCCGCGCCAATCAGATCGAGCGCGACTTCGGCCTTTACCCCTGGTCGGACGCGCCTGTTTTCGCGGCGTGTGAAGACCTGCAGGGAAACCTGATTGTGGGCACGCAGAATCGGGGCGTCACGTGGTTTGACGCGGACGGGCGGGCGGAGCGGTTGACGACGGCAAATGGTTTGAGCCACGCCACGGCCTTGTCTTTGCACCCCGACCGCGAAGGCAATTTGTGGGTGGGCACGGATGGTGGCGGGTTAAATCGTGTTACACGGCAGGTGTTCGCGGTGCCACCGGAGTCGAATGGCAAAGTGATCCAGTCCGTCACTGGCGACGGCGAAAACGGCGTCTGGTTCGCCATTGACCAGGAGCCGTTGCGACACTGGCAGGAAGGTGTCCTGCATGAATTCGGCAAGGCGCAGGGACTATTGAACCTGAATGTCCGGGCGGTGTTCACTGACCGGAGGAAAACCGTCTGGGTCGGCACGGAGGCGAACGGCTTGCTCCAACTCGAGAATGAAATGCTCCGGCCGGCTTCCGGGTGGGACACCTTGCCGGTGGCCGTGTCCGCGATTTATGAGGATCGCAGCGGCGTGCTCTGGGTCGGCACGCGCGGCGGACTGGCGCGGCGGGAGGGCGGCCGGTGGACGTTATTTACCAAGCGGGACGGATTAAGTTCCGACGACGTGCGAGCCATCGCCGGAGATGCCTCAACGAATCTCTGGATCGGAACGGTGGGCGGCGGGTTGAATCGCTTGCGGGAAGGGAAATTCACGGCTTTTCGTCAGACCGATGGGTTGCCGAGCGACGATGTTTCGGCGGTGCATGTGGATGGCGAGGGCGCGGTCTGGGCGGGAACATTGGGCAGCGGACTGGCGCGACTCCAGGACGGCAAGTGGGTGACTTACTCGACGCGCGACGGACTCGCCGGCAACGGCATCGGGTTCTTGATCGAGGATGGTGAAGACAATTTGTGGATCGGGTCGAATGCCGGGCTGATGCGCGTGGCGAAAAAGGAATTGAACCAGGTTGCGCACGGACAAAGTCCGTTTGTGCGTTGCCGGACCTTTGGGAAACTGGACGGTCTGCCCACGCGTGAGTGTTCCCTGGGCGGCCAGCCGGCGGCTTGCCGGACGGCTGACGGCAAGCTCTGGTTTTCGACGATCAAGGGACTGGTTTCCGTCAACCCCGCCCACCTCGCCCGCAACACCAACCAACCGCCGGTGATGATTGAATCCGTCCTGGTGGACGACGTCCTGCAAAACACGAATCGCCTGCGCTCCAACTGGCCAAAGACGGTGACCATTCCTCCTGGCAAAGAACGGCTGGAAATTCGTTACACGAGTCTGAATCTGGCCGCGCCGGATCGGGCGCGATTCAAATACCAACTTGAAGGCCACGAAAAAAAGCTGGCCGACGCCGGCGATACCCGTGTCGTGCAATATCCGAACCTGCCGCCGGGCCAATATCGCTTCCGCGTGATTGCGTGCAACGAGGATGGCGTTTGGAACACTGAAGGCGCGACGCTGTCGGTCATCGTCGAGCCGCCGTTTTGGCGGACGTGGTGGTTTCGGAGTGTGGCGGCGGCGTGCTGCCTGGGGATCATCATCGCCACGGTCCATTTTATTTCCACCCGGAAGTTTCAGCGGCAACTCGCCACCTTGCGGCAACTGGAAGCGGTGGAAAAGGAGCGCGCCCGCATTGCCCGCGACCTGCACGACCAGCTCGGCGCCAACCTCACGCAAGTGTCGTTGCTCGGGGAAATGGTCGAAACCGACAAGGACCAGCCGGACGAAGTTGAGGCGCACGCGAAGCAGATTTCAGCGACGGCCCGCGAAACCACCACCGCGCTCGACGAGATTGTGTGGGCCGCCAACCCGGCCAATGACACGCTCGACGGGCTGGTGACCTACGCATGCAAGTATGCGCAGGAATATCTCGCGGTGGCGGGCCTGAGTTACCGGCTGGAGGCGCCCGGGAAGCTGCCCGTGGTTTCAATCCCGCCCGACGTGCGGCATAACGTTTTTCTCGCGTTCAAGGAATCCGTCAACAACGCGGTCAAGCACGCGCAAGCCACCGCGATGAAAGTCCGGGTGCGGTTGGAGTCGGACCATTTTACCTTCGAGATTGAGGACAACGGGCGCGGCGTGACGGAAGCGGACAAGGCCAAAGGCAGAAATGGATTGCGCAACATGTCCCGACGCATGAAGGATGTGGGTGGCGGGTTCTCGCTGGGGCCGGGGGCGGAACGCGGAACATTGATTCGCCTGACGGTGCCCCTCCGGCGGCTCGCATCCTGAATAGCATGAGCGTCACCGTGTCCATCGTGGAAGACAATGAGCAGTTGCGCGGCACACTGGCCCGCGTGATCAGCCGGGCGGATGGTTTTGCCTGCCTTGGTCATTACGCGACCGCCGAGGCCGCGCTGGAAAATCTGCCCAAGGAAAAGCCCAACGTCGTGCTCATGGACATCAATCTGCCCGGCATGAACGGCGTCGAGTGCGTCCGGCGATTGAAGCAACTTCTGCCGGAGACGCAGGTGATGATGCTCACGGCCTACGAGGACACGGACAATATTTTCAATTCGCTGGCTGCCGGCGCCAGCGGCTACATGCTCAAGCGCACCCCGCGCGCGGAATTGGTGGAGGCCATCCGCGAGGTGCATCGTGGCGGTTCGCCGATGAGCGCCCACATTGCCCGCAAAGTGGTGCAGTCCTTTCAACAGTCGGCTGTTTCCGTGCAACAAACCGAGGACCTGTCTCCCCGCGAGCGGGAGGTCCTCGATTGTCTGGCGCAGGGCTTCCTCTACAAGGAAATCGCCGATAAACTCGGGGTCAGCTACGAGACGGTTCACACCTACATTCGGCGGATTTACGAGAAGCTCCAGGTTCGGACGCGCACGGAAGCCGTGGCCAAGTTTCTGCGGCGGTAGGAAACCGGTTGATGCCGCCTGCCGGTTTTGGGTAATTCTCCCTTGTAACCAGTCTTGGTGACTGGCAGGGGCTGCCGCGTCGGGTATCGTATCCCCCCGTCATCGTGATGCAGAAACGCAGTGTTCCGTGTGTGATAGAAAGGCGTATGTCTGCGGCGCCGCAGAGGGGACAGTCGTTCGTAGCCGGCGCAGCTACGAAAAAAGACTTGAGCGCTTTGTTCTCAAACCGGAGGGTCGGGCGAAAGCCCGGCCCTTCGGTTTTTTGTCAAAGGCTTGCATCTCCCGACGAATCGCTCCATCGCAAAGCCGAACCACCTATTACCTCCCTGCGCCAGCAGGCCCATTCTCACTTCGCCTGTTGCGCGTAGTTGTCTTTGTTGATCACCACCGGTGAGGAACTTCACTGGGCACGCAACAGCATGGAACAGAACTTCAATGAAGTGGACCGCGCCGACGAAGATCCGCTCAACCGCATCCTCTGGCATTCCCTCAAAGGCGCGGGCGCTCCCTATCCGGTCCAACTTGCCGGCGCGCACGGCAAGGGTTTGCGTGCGTTGGGAATAACGTTGGGCGGGAAAGCAGACGACGACTAAATCGCTTCACCGGCGGTCGCTTCGTCGGCGTCGGGCGCAGACTCCGACGTGGCGTAATGCACGCCCAGATTGTGCTGCGCGGTCTTGTTGCCTTGACGCGCGGCGCGAAGGAACCATTTCACGGCCTCCAGTTTGTCCTCCGGCACACCGCGCCCGGTCTGGTAACACAATCCCAGATTGCACTGGGCTGGGGCGAGTTCCTGATCGGCAGCGGCGCGATACCACTTGACCGCTTCCTGGAAATTCTGCGGCACGACCTGGCCCTGCTCGTAAAAGACCCCGAGGTTGAATTGCGCCTGCGGTTCGCCCCGCTCGGCGGCGGCGTGATACCATTTGACCGCCTCGGCGTAATTTTGCGGAACACCTTGGCCGCTTTCGTAAAGCATCCCGAGATTGACCTGTGCCGCAGGATCGCCCTGCTCGGCGGCCTCGCGATACCACCGGGCGGCCTGGCCGTATTCCTGCGGGACACCCTGGCCGGATTGATAGCAGAACCCCAGATAACACTGCGCCACCGGATCATTCTGCTCGGCGGAGCAACGATACCACTTGATCGCCTCCTGATAATCCTGCTGGACGCCCTGGCCATTCTGGAAGCAGACGCCGAGATAGCATTGCGCCTGCGGGTCGCCGGCTTCGGCGGCCTGGCGCATTTCCTCGAAGGTCGCCCACGTGCGTCGGTTGGTGTTCATCGTTTGTTGCCTCAGACAGACTCGCTCGAACCGTGCGACGCGGCTTAAGTGTCTGTCTGATTCAGAGAGTAAACACCGTGCGTGCGAATTCAAGTGGTGAATCGCCATCCCGATGCCGGAGTGAAACGCGGAATTACTTGATTACTCCCGCAACCAACGGGACGGGACGCGGTGGTCGTGCGGATATTTCAAATGCCGCTTTCAATCTGGCGCCCGCGGCGTTGGCTTGGCCGTGGTCGGCGGCGTGAATGCGGGCGAGCACGCCGCCAGCCTTTACCACTTCGCCCGGCTTGGCAATCCGATCCAGCCCCACGTCATACTTGATGACCGTATCCTTCGTGAGCCGGCCCCCGCCGAGATCGCGGATGACCTCGCCAATGAGCCGCGCATCGCACTGGGAAACAAAACCGGCGCGGCCTGCTTTCAATTCCACGACGACAGGCGCAGTGTGGTCGAGCGCGAGTTTCTTACTGAATGCGGCGAGGTTTGCGCCTTGCGCCACGAGCATTTCGTCCCACTTGCGCCGTGGTTCGCCAGAGTTCAGGCAATCCTCGGCTTGTTTTCGGGCAGCAGCGGGGGATTTGGCTTTGCTGGTTTGCAAGAGCAGGTGGGTGGCGAAGGTAAGGACGAGTTCACGGAGATCGTCAACTTGTTGTGGCCGCGAACGTGAGTTCGCGGACCAGCTTTCCGCGCTCTCACAAGCGCGGCTACAAACGTGGGGTTCAAGGCACGCCATGCTTTCTTTGACTTCCAGCCAGTTGCCGGCGGCGCGGCCTAATGGCGTGTCCATGTTCGTGAGCAGGGCGCGGGGGTTCACGCCACATTCGTTGCCGAGCGCGACCATCGCTCGCGCCAGCCTGTGGGCTTGCTCTTTCGTCTGCATGAACGCGGCGCAACCGAACTTCACGTCGAGCACGAGGGCGTCGAGGCTCTCGGCAAGCTTCTTGGAGAGAATCGAGGCCGTGATGAGCGGAATGCTCGGTACGGTGCCGGTCACGTCGCGGAGGGCGTAGAGTTTCTTGTCCGCCGGCACCATGCGGTCGGTCTGGCCGCAGATGACGCAGCCGGCGGTTTGCACAATTTCGGTGATGCGTTTGGTGGGCAGCGTGGTTTTGAAGCCGGGAATGGAATCCAGCTTGTCGAGCGTGCCGCCGGTGATGCCGAGGCCGCGCCCGGAAATCATCGGCACGCGGAAGCCGAGGCACGCGAGCAACGGCGCGAGCGGGAGCGAGACCTTGTCGCCCACGCCGCCGGTGGAATGTTTATCAACGAGCGGGCGCTTGTCTTTCGGGAATTCCAGCACGTCGCCCGAATCGCGCATGGCGAGCGTGAGCGCGGTGGTTTCAGCGGTGTTCAGGCCGCGAAAGAAAACCGCCATGAGAAAGGCGGCCATCTGGTAATCAGGAATTTTTCCGGCGACGCAGGAGGAAACAATCTCACGAATCTGCTCGGCAGCGAGCGGCTGGCCATCGCGTTTGGATTCAATGAGAGAAAGGAAGTTCACGGTTGACTCTTGTGACGGAAGCCTTGACTACACTTGAGCTTTGGCCGCATCTCGCCTAACATTTTACCGCTGATAATTCTGCAAACGACCCGGCTTGCGATTTTGAAGGAGTTCAGCTTGTAGAGTTTCGCCACATTCGCAGCAAACGTAGTGACCCACGAAGGCTTCAAGCAAACGGATGTAGTTTAGATCGCCATCTACAATATGGGCCTCTTCAGCCATCACTTCGATGAAGCGGTGCGTGTTGCCACAAGTGAAACAAACCAACCGTTTCGCGGTTGGGCTGCCATTATTGGTTGAGCGTGTTCTCATGTTAATTTCAAGTTGTATTGTCAGCCGGTCAATTTCCGCTTACGACCCGATAAGCCTTGTTTTGTATGGTGCGGTTTATCGAGCAACATCGGCTGACTCATTGACTTGCGAGGGTTGAGACCGACTTCATCCAAAACGGACTGAGGGATTTCAAGTTGGTCAAGTTGTCTTGGCTCAGTTTTCAACGCCCCACCGCCGTAGCTTTTTGAAACAAAGCTCAAATTTGCCTGCGTGTCTGGATGATTGAGCGCACGCCACAGTTTTCTTGCTCCAACCTGTGTCGTGTCCCACGGATAGACGCAAAGAAAGCCAGTCAGCGGGACGATGTTCGCTTCATTCAAAACAAACCGGCAATCGCGGCGACCGAGATACGCAAAGAGGAGCGGCGGGGGGGTGCGCTTTTCCATCTTATACCAAGGCCTGCGGGTTTTGATTAGCGACTTTTTGGGCAGGCCCGCGTGCGTGCCGCGCTCTAAATATGCCTGTAACTGTGCTGGAAGTGTTTCCCTGGACTCATCGGCGAGGTTCAGCAACCAAGTGGCGCGACCGGCGGCTTCGAGACGCTCTAAGTCTGCGTTTGTCAGGCGGTCGCCGGGGCAATCCCTTGTCCTGCCAATGGCTCGTCGGAAAAACTTCTCCGGCAAGCCATGCGAGCGAAGTTGCTCGCGGGTGAGAAAGAAAAATTCGTTATCGCCGGTGGCAATTCCGCGCACGACTTTGGCAAAATGGGAAAGCGGTGTGCCGGAATTGTTTTGGTCGCGTGGCGGCCGCGACAATCCTGTTTTTATAGCTTCAGCCAGTTTGCGTCGGTGAAGGTTGACGGCGCTTGAAGGTTTCCGCCCGGCCAACGCGTCCGAGATTGCTTCGCCATCTCTCTCGCAAACGCGTAGCCAAATGAAATCTACCAGAGGTTTTTCATTGGTGAAAAGGAACACCATGGCGTTGGTGTCCACAGTTGGAAATGGCGCGGCTTCGTCAGCAAAAGTCATGGCGGCAACCAGCTGGTATTGCTGACAGATGCGATTCCAAAATGCAGATGACGAAATCCCCTCGCAAACATCAGCGGGCAGAAGAAACGCCAGCCGCCCGCCGGGCGCAAGCTGCGCCAGACATTTGAGCAGGAAAAAAACGTGCAAACCAACACGACCATCGAGAGAAAACCCAAGATGGCTGTGCGCCAGTTGTTTCAACTCAAGTTTTTGATCTTGAGTCAGACGATGGTGTCGGATGTAAGGCGGATTGGAAACGATGGCGGGAAACTTTTCCGGCAAAGATGTGCTGATGAAATCAGCGATCTGCACGTGGTGGAAGTCGTCAAGCTTCAAACCGAGTTGCCAGCCGTCGGCAAAAGCGTTGGGGTGAAGTTCAAAGCCATGAAACTCGCCGGTAAATCCTGCTTCCCGCGCCGCTGCGAAGAAAGTTCCTGGGCCGACCGCGGGATCAAAGAGAACTTCAGGGTGGTCTTGTGTCACCCAGCCAGCCATGACTTTTGCCAGCCACGGCGGTGTCCAGAACTGTCCTTTCACCCGCAATGCTTCGCGCTCGTCTCCGCCGGCAGGAAGTTTTTGGATGGTTAGCATGGCCAGCAAACCTATTTCCGCTTGGCCTCGAGCAAGCGGAGTTGCTCAAGCGATTCGGGCAGCAGCGAGAGGTGTCCCCCGCTGAACGTGACATAAGGCAAAATGTGACCATTTTTGTCCTCGACAAAAGCAGGTAGAAGTTTCGGGTCTTCCGTGCTGATGCCGAGCGGATAGCCGTAGTGGTAATAGTGCTTGTAGATGGCCTTTTTGGTTGTCGCCCCGCCGGGTGCTTGAAAGGTTTGCACCGTCGCTTCCGTCAGGTTTTCTCTAATCAACTCTTCAGCGCGATCAAATGAAAGTCCGTAAGCGCGATCATAAAAAACGTGCCAGATATGAATTGGGACGCCACG
>JALOTT010000416.1 GCA_025457745.1 Verrucomicrobiota bacterium | reverse complement strand
TATGCCTTCCGTAATTAACGTAGAACGGCGGAAAAATCGCGCTGCTTTCATTGATCTCCGTTCCCGTGATCTGGCTGAGCAAGGCGCGCATCTCCTCTGGATCGGCGGATTGATTCAATTGCAGGAGCAATTTTCTCGTGGCGAACGAGACGTCCCGAAGCTTGTGGTATTCAGGGTCGTTGAAGGGAACCGTCTCGCCCTTCCGAAGTCGTGCAAAAATATCAGTTGCAGGTTTCATGCGCTTGAAAAGGGAAACCGTCGCGCGTCAGATCGCCAGGCGCACTGACGCGCGACGCGGTAATTACTTCAGGTTCTTCGTGAAGAACTCAGTCAACTTATCGAATGGGATTAAGTTCACTTGGTCGTAGAGATCAACATGATTGGCGCCCTTGATGATCACGAGTTCTTTCGGCTCCGCCGCGGCCTGGTATGCCGTTTCACTGAAGTAACGCGAATGGGCCTTCTCCCCATGAATCAACAGCACTGGCCGGGGCGAAATTTCCGCGACATAGGTCAAGAGCGGCAGGTTCATGAACGACAGCGGATTGGTAACGGTCCATGAGCCGTTCGAGTTGATCGCTCGCGGGTGGAAGCCGCGTTCCCGCTTCTTGTAGTAATCAGCATATTCGACCATGAATTGCGGTTCGCCGCCTTTTAGCTCGTTGTAGATGGGACCGAGCTCTGGCTTGCCGTTTTCCGCATCCTTCCATCGCTGCTGACCCAGTTGCTCCAACGACTTTGTGCGCTCTTCCTTGGTCATGCTGTCGTTGTAGCCTTTGGACATCACGCGCGACATGTCATACATCGTGCTGGTCGCCACGGCTTTGATCCGCTGGTCCACGGCAGCGGCGTTCAGTGCCATGCCGCCCCAACCGCAAATGCCGATGATGCCGATCCGGTTGCGGTCCACCGAAGGTTGCAATCCGAGAAAATCCACCGCCGCGCTGAAATCCTCGGTATTGATGTCTGGGGAGGCGACATGGCGCGGTTCGCCACCGCTTTCGCCAGTGTAGGACGGATCGAATGCCAGCGTGACGAACCCACGTTCCGCCATCGTTTGCGCATAAAGGCCGGAGGATTGCTCCTTCACTGCGCCAAACGGGCCACTGACGGCGATCGCCGCCAGTTTGCCATTGCGGTTCTTCGGCTGATAGACATCGGCGGATAGAGTGATGCCGTAGCGGTTCTTGAAGGTGACCTTCCGATGCTCAACCTTTTCGCTCTTGGGAAAGGTTTTGTCCCACGCGGCCTGATCGGCCGCTTCGGTCGGTTCCGCTGAGATGGCCACGGCCAAGGCCATTCCCGTCATCGCTTTCAATGATCCAGTGCAAATCGTGTTCGTTTTCATACGCACACCTTGCCCCACCTGACACAATCGCGCTCTCGCGATCCTGCGATGCCTGTCGCAATCCTGCGGGAAATCTAAAGTGAACTCCGGAACTCCGTGGGCGTGACGCCGACCACACGCCGGAACACTTGTGCGAAATGGCTCGGGCTGGTGTAGCCCACTTCGAGGCCTACATCAATAAGGCTGCGCGAAGTTTCCCGAATCAATTGCTGGGCGCGGGTAACGCGTTGGCGCGTCACGAACTGTAGGGGAGTCATGCCCGTGGACTCCTTGAAGACATGGGCAAAGTGCGAGGAACTCAATTCCACCAGTGCGGCGAGTTCTTCAATCGAGATTTCCTGTGCGAGATGTGCAGTGACGTAATCCTCGACCTTGCGGAGCTGGTGAATGGGAAGTCCACCGCGAACGGCTGCCGTTTTGGCGGTGGTTTTCGTGTATTTTTCCACCAGATGCGCCGCGAAGAGTTGAGTGAGCGCCGCGACGCGGGGCGATTTTCCCGGCACACGCGCGGCCAGAAGCTCCGCGCAGGTCAGGCAGATGGGCCACAGGATTTCGTCGCGACCAAAAAAATCCACGACCTCCACGCGGTCTGCCTTACCGGGATAGCGTGCTTCGAGCGCGGCCATGAATGGCTCGACCGCGATGTGGAGCGAAAGATTATCGAGCTCCTGACCCGGTGGCGATTGGAAGCGCACTTCGTAGGGCGTGCGCGAACGGGTGACAAACAGGTCGCCCCCGTGGATCTGGCGGGTAACCCACGCTCCACCCACGTCGCGTTCCCGGAATTCCGCCATGCCCCGGAGGTTGCAGGAAATGTGGGGTTCGGGCGTGGCCGGCACGAGAAACCGATCCACCACGCGCGGCAACCGCCAGCGCCGGGCATAAAGCCCCGGCCACTGAAGCGCAACGCTATCGGCCACCACTTCGCCGGTGAGATACCGGGGAAACGCGGCGGCAGTGCTGCGGTCGGGCGTGTTCGCGTTCACTTCTTTCCCGTCTTCGCTTCAGCCCCCGCATCCATCTTGACGAGCGCGGCCAGGGGCGTTTGAAGAATGTGGCATTCGCCAAGAGAATTACACCACATGACGCGGTCTTTCACAAGGAACGCAATTGGACAGCGCGGGGAAATACCGCTTCCTTTGTCCGCCTTCCTCCCGGACTTCACCGCATCTTGCGCAGCACATACACCCTCGCGGCCATTCGTGGTGGTAAACCCTTTCCCGTGATTGGCGGCGTGTTGCCGCCGACCGGCAAACGACAACGAAAGGCACACCATGAAAAGACTCATCGCACTCACGCTCGTGACGCTCGGCGTCACGGTATCGGCCCGCGCGCAATGGGTGGTCTTTGACCCCACCGCGCAAATGCAATCCATCATGAATACCGCGCAGGAAATCGCGCAATTCGTGAAGGTCATTCAGAACCAGGTGCAACAGATCCAGACGCTCAACGACCAACTGAACGAGTTCAAGCACTACGAGAGCCTGTTCGGCGATCCCAAATCCGTCCTCCTCACGACGGTTCAACCGCTCGTGACCGACCTGCGAAAGACTGAGCTCGGCCAGACGCTCACGGCGCTCGAAGGGGCTGCGGACGCGGGCCAGGCCATGCTCTACGACGCCAACGGCCTGTTCAGCAGCATCGGCACGACGTTTACCACTCCGAACGGAGCAACCGTCACCCGCCGCGAATCGCCGTATCTGCCGGTCGCGGCCGTGCAGAAGACGACGGACAACTTTTTGTCTGTCACTACAGACGCCACCGCCCGGCGAGTCGCGCTCAAGGAGGAAATCGCCCGCACCACGACGGCGTTGAAGAACGCCACCACCGACGCCGAGGTGCAGAAGTTGACCGGCGTGCTCATCGGTCTGTCGTCAGCGCTCAACAACACGGACTACGAGATCAATCAGGCCACCGCGTCGGCGCTGGTTCAGGACGTGGCCAATCGCAACGAGGCGCAGCGCCAGATCGAGGCGAAGAAAGAGCAACAGCACGCCGAGTTCACCGAGGCGGTGCAGAAATACGGGCAGACCTTCCGCCTGGTGAATGCGCCCACCGCATTCCCGACCCAGTAACCGCCCCCTCAAATCGTCCCGACTATGGCAACCTTTGAACAACTCTTCCCGACGTTCCTGCAAAAGTGCGTCGAACTGCACGAATTGCTGCGCATCGTGGCGTTCATGTTGTTCATCGTCGGGACGATCCTTCTCGTCGTCCACGGGTTCAGCGGCAAGACGCTCATCTTGCACATCGTGCGCTTGTTCGTGTTGACCGCCCTGCTGGTGATGCTGCCGCAATGGGGCAATCAGGCCCAACAACTCCTGCAAACCTCCATTCTCGACGGCTTGGGCGTTGATCCGTCGAACGTTC
>JALOTT010000415.1 GCA_025457745.1 Verrucomicrobiota bacterium | reverse complement strand
CGGCGCATTGCTCAATGCTGATGCCGAGTTGTTGCCCCGCGATGAGCTGGAAGACACGCTGGCGAACGGCATCTTGAAATCCGATCCGGTCACGCGTGAGGATGTCATCCACGTTGAAGCGTGCGGCCGTGGCCAGCAATGCGTTGTTGAGCGCATTTTGCACGGCGTTGGAGGCGTTCACAAAATCGAACACATACCGCACCGGGTCTTCGATGCGGTAGCTCAACGTCGCCTTCGTGTGAACGATGTTGCCATCGGCCGTCAGCGCGTAGCCGTCAAACATTGGATTCAGCGACGGGCCGGCGGGCGGGTCCTGGTTGAGCGCCTCCTGTTCCGGGGTTTGCGCAAACCAGCCGACGGTGGACTTGACCTGCTGAATTTCCGTAATGGGCACTTTGACAACTTCGTCCATCGGATACGGAAACGCCCAGTGCGCGCCCGCACCCAACAGGGCTTTGTCGCCTTCGCCAAGCGGTCTGCCGAAACGGAGAATGATCGCCTTCTCCTGCGGCCCAACGGTGAAAAATCCGGAGAACAAAAACACCGCCACCAGCAAAACCATCACGACTTTGACGATGGAAAAGCTGCTGCGCAGCGCCTCGGCGAGCGCCTGCGAGCCGGCATCCATCCCGTTCAGGCGGGACGGCGTGGCTGGCGTCTTGGTATTTTCGTCGCTCATGCCGGTCACTTCGTCGGCGGGTTGGTCGTGAGGCCCTGAAACAAATCAAACGGCGGCGTGCGCTGGTCAAAAATCAGGGTCGAGCGTTCTTTGAGTGACGCTTCGAGCGCCTTGAGGCGGAGAAGAAAATTCGCCAGCTCCGGATTCTGCTCAAACACCGGCAGCACTTCCGCCGCCGCCGCTTCGCCCCGTCCGATGATGCGCGTGGCGTCGGCGTCAGCGTTGGCCAGCATTTCACTGGCCTTGCGGTCGGCCGCGGAACGGATCTTTGCCGCGTCCGCCAGCCCTTCGGAATCCAGTTTGTCCGCAAGCACCTTGCGCTCTGAGGCCATGCGGTCGAACACCGTCTGCGTCACACTTTCGGGCAGGCCGAGTTTCTTGATGCCGAGAAATTCGACCTGAAGGCCGCAGTTGTTGGTTTGCAGTTGTGACTGCACCAGGGCTTTGATCTCGGCTTCGATGGCGTCGAATTTCAACTCCCGCTCGTTCGCGTTGACGAAATCGGACAGCGGATGCCGGCCCACGGTGGCACTTTTGGCGCTGCGCAAAATGCTTTCGAGCATTCGCTGGGCGGCGGCGACCGATCCGCCCGCGAATTTGGGGAAGAACGTCTGCGGCTCGCTGATGCGCCAGCCGACATAGACCATCGTGAGCAGGTTGTTGTTGTCCGCCGTGAGGTCCTCGGTGAATTTGTCCTCAAAATTCTGGATGCGCTGGTCGAACTTGTAAACCTTCTGAATCGGCCACGGCCATTTGAAATAAAGGCTCGGCGCGACGATGGGGCGCGTCGGTTCACCAAACGTCGTGACGACGGCGACTTCCGTCTGGCGGACCTGGAAGGTGAACAACAGCAGGCCGAAAATCACCATCAGCACTGCGCCGATGACCAGGGTGAGAAAATTCCGTTTCATGGCATTACTTGGGTTGGGGCGGCGTCACCGCCCCGGATATTTTGTTGAAATACTCGTCGTCAATCCGCTGTTGCAGATCGAACGAAATGACGTCGTGCGTGTTGGTCGTGAGCAAAACGTATTTGCGCGCCCTGGCCGTGGCTGACGCGAAGGTTTGCGCGTACGCGCGCTGCCGATAAACCGACGGCGCGGAGTTGAACGCGGGAATCTGGTTGGTAAAAGCGGCGGCGCGGGCGAATTCGGTCATTTCGCGGGTGAGGCGAGCGGCTTCGGCCTGATTGGTGATCGTAAAGGCGCGGGCGCCGGCCAGCGCGTTGGTGCTGATGGCGTAGGCTTCGGCGGCGAGGATTTTCGCCTTCCGCTGCTGATCCGCGCCCACCACTTTTTCGTATTCCGGCGCAACCTTGACCGGCGGATGGATGCCCTGCAACCCGACGAACAGGATGTTTGCGCCGAGCTGGTAGCGGTTCGCCGCAGCTTGGATCCGGTCGCGCAAGGCGTTCGCCGCTGCGAGCCGCGCGTGGGACATGATTTCGTTCAGATCGGCGCTCACGAAGTAGCGCACGATCTCGCGCGTGGCGATTTGTTGGAGCAGGTTGGAGCTGTTTTCGTGGTTGTAGGCCCAGTCCACCAGATTGCGAATCTGGTATTGGACGGGGATGTTGACGACGAGCAGGCTGACCGGCGGGGCTTTTCGCTCCCCGGGTTGCGCCCCGGTGTTAAAGGCGGCTCGCTCGCGATTGGCCACCAGAAAATTGTCCTCGTTGCCGTGGCCCACCGTCCAGAGCACGGTCTTGCCATGTGTGGGGTCGTCATCCTCGTCCGGCGCGAAGCCGACGTTGAGCGCCTGAATCTGCTCGGTGCGGAAGCGATAGGTCTGATCCACCGGCCAGGGCCATTTCAAGTGCGCGCCCGGCCCCAGCACCTCGCGGCCCGCGACCGGCCGGCCGAAACGTTCCAGCAACGCCTGCTCGCCGGACTCGACAAACACGAAGCAGGTCGAAAGCAGCAGCACGCCCAATTGTAGCAGAATCAACCACGCCAGCGCCTTTTCAAAGAAACGGTAAAACCACGTCTCGGAAACCTTGAACCCAAACTGGTAATCCAGCGCCTGCGCCGCCGTGGTAATCAACCCTTCCGGTTGGCCAAGCAAACCCACCAGCCGGCTTTCGTAAAGTGGCCGCACGATCTTCCCCTTCACGCGTGGGCGGTAGATTTCGAGGATCAGCGTGATGAGCGTCTCGACGGCGTTAAGCGCGAGCAGCGCGCACAGCACGCGCGCAACGTAGAAATCCAGCTTCGGGAATTCCGCTTTGACCCCCGCGATGGCAAGCGCAGTCACAAAGCAGAGATACGCGCCGAGCAGCAGAAAACTGGCGCCGGGCCGCAGCAGCCGGTGGTCTTCGAGCCGCGCGATCGTGGCCGAAAACCGTCCCAGCAGAAACAACGCGAGGGCAAACAAACCGAACAACGACAGCGCCATCATTTCCTCTTTCAGCGGTGGAATCGCAGCCAGGTTCGACAACCAGCGCCACAGGAGATACGCGCCGCCCGCCTGTAGCAGCCACAGCAGCGCGGTGAAAATTGGGACAAAGAATTTATCGAACTGCTGCCGGGCTCGCGCCGCCGGAAAAACTTCCGTCTCCTTGGCTTCAAACAAAGTGGCGCTGCCCTTGGAGCGCGCCATTTCCTCGAGTTCGAATTTTTCGAGCCGCTCGTTCTCTTCAAGCCGCATCTGGAACCAGCTCACGAACGCGACCAGCACACCCAACCCGAGAAACACCGACGCCACCTGGCCGGCAAGCGAATCGGCATACCGCGCCACGCCAAAGCCCGCCACGCCCACCGCCAGCAGCGCGAGCAGATTCACCAGGCCGTTTCTCTGAATGTTGCGTTCCATTTTCGGATCAACCACGAATGAACACGGATGGAGACGAATCGCTGACGGTAGGGCGCGTCACTTCGTGCGCGCCGTAGCAACACATCGAACGAGCGTCGCGCACGGAGTGCCGCACCCTGCCGGCTGAAATTAATGCGTGTTTCTTCGTATCCACCAGTGCTTCAACTCAATTCCCGTTCTTCAAACAAGGTCACCGCCACCGCCAGTGCCGCGCCGACGTAACCCACCACATACGCGA
>JALOTT010000001.1 GCA_025457745.1 Verrucomicrobiota bacterium | reverse complement strand
CGTTGAAAGCTCGTCAGCACGTAGAACGTGATCGTGATGAGTTCGATGGAGACGAACAGCATCAGGAAGTCGTTTGACGACGCGGCGAACAACATTCCTGCCAGCGCGAAGACGATGAGCGAGTAATACTCCGAGACGCCCGCCGCGATGCGGTCGGAGAACTCCACGGCCAGAATCAGCACCAGAACCGCTGCGAGCAGGAAGAAACGCTTGAAGAAAACCGAAAGCCCATCCTGCACGAACATCCCGCCGAACGCCTCGCCGCTGAGGGCGCAACTGCAATGGCCGGTGAAGCTGTTGAGGAACAAGAGTCCCAATGCCGCCGCTGCCGCGTAACCCAGCGCGCGTTTGCGCTCCGCCGGCAGCCACAAATCCGCCAGCAGCATCACGAGGCCGAGTGCCACCACCGAGATTTCCAATGTCATCAAAGAAAGGTTCATTCTGATTTCGTGGCAGCCGACGTGAGGAGGCTCTGACTTTCCACAACGGAGGTTTGAGCGGACTCACGTCCGCTGCCACCAGTCGTCGCCATGTTCACAATCCTTTCCACCTCCGGCTTGATCTTCTCCGTCAGCAAACTCGGGAAGAAGCCAAACACCAGCAAACTCGCAAGCAAGACCGCGTAGGGCAGCTTGCGCCAAGGACTCGCGTCCACGAGGCCCGACCACTTTTCTGGCAGCGGCCCATGCAGGACTGTTCGCGCCATCCGCAACATGTAAACCGCGCCGATGATCAGCGCGCCCCAAACTGCCAGCACCGTCACGATACGCAACGCCGGCACTTGCCATGCCCCGAAGAACACCGTGACTTCGCCCACGAAATTCAGGAAGCCGGGCAGACCGCAACCGGCCATCGCCGCCATCGTCAGCGCCACCCCAACGAAGCGCAGCTTCTTCGCCAGCCCGCCGAGTTCGTTCATCTCCAGCGTGCCGGTCTGGTTGTAGATGTAGCCGCTCAAGCCAAACGTCAGCGCCGCAAGGAAGCCGTGCGCCACCATGATGACGACCGCTCCCGTCACCCCGATGAGGTTCAGGCTCGCGATGCCGAGGAAGACGAAGCCCATGTGCGCCACGCTGGAATTGCCGATCAGCAGGTTCAGATTCTTCTGCCGCATCGCCACCCAACCGACGTAGAGAATGTTGCCGAGGCAAAGCCACGCGAGGATTTGCATCCAGCCTTGCGCCGCCTGCGGCATGAACGGCAGCGCCACGCGAATCAAACCATAAAGCCCGAACTTCTTCAGCACGCCCGCGTGCAACATCGCCGTTGCGCTTGGGGCAGAACCGTAGCCCAGCGCCGCCCAGGAATGGAACGGCCAGAGCGAAACGAGGATTCCAAACCCGAACAGCAGCAGCGGGAAGATGAAATACTGCGCGCCCGCGGCCATTGTGTGTGCCGGGTCTGCGAAATACTCCGTCAGCGCTGGGATGCTGAATCCCACTTTGTCCGCAGCACGCAGGTCCACCGGCACTTGCAGGTAAAGCGCGATCAGGCCGATGAGCGCCAGCAGCGCGCCAATGCTGAGATAGAGCGTGATCTGGAACGTCGCGTAGTTCTTCCGCTCGCCGCGACCCCACACGCCGATCATGATGAACGTCGGCACGAGCGCGAGTTCGTGGAAGAAGTAGAAGAAGAACAAGTCGAGCGACATGAACGCGCCGAGGATGCCGCCGGTCATCACGAGCAGCAGGATATAAAACTCCTTCTCGCGCGATTTGATCTCGAACGAACAGCACGCCGCCGCGAACGCGACGATCGCGCCCATCAAGACCAGTCCGACGTTCAAGCCGTCCACGCCCAACTTGCAGGCGATGCCGAGCGATTCCGCGCCGAGCCCGGGAATGGTGCTGACGAACTTGTAGCCGCTCGCGTCCGCCGTCGCGCCGTTGAACTGCCAGAACATCAACAACGCGAGCAGCATCGTGACGAACGTCACGCCCACCGCCGCGGCGCGCATGATGACGGCAAAGTTGCGCGGCACAAACGCCAGCGCGATGGCGGCGAGCAACGGAAGCAGGAAGATGTAGGTCAATATGGACATCACAATTTCAAATTAGCCACAGAGACTTGGAAAATATTCATATTCTCTTCTCCTCCCTGGTTGTTGTCTTAGCAGGGACTAACTTGTTTCTCGCTTCCAACTCGTTGAGTATTCTAAGAATTTCCTTGGCCGCCCTGTCCGTCGCCGAAACTACGCCTTGGTGCTCGCTATAGCCGAAAAGCAACCCGCTTGGATAATGACATGCCGCGATAATTTCACCTGAAGCAGCGTCAATGACCTTTGCAGTGCAAAACCCATTCATCGTCATCCCATCATTGTGGCTGGTCACGACGCCCATAATGATCACATCCGCATCAATCTCCTTCGCGATGCGCTGGGCTTCCAAAACATCGTAACCATTTGGCGTCGCGACGATCCCCAACCGCTTAACGAACACTTCGGTCTGAGACGGTTGAATGACGCGCAGGCTCTTAATGCCCAAAAACCTAATCGTAAAAGTGTCGGCTGCCATCGTCGTGAAACGGGCATCACCAGAAAACGGCAGAATCGCTACGGTTCGCCAGTTCGTCGGCGTAAACTCTTTTCGATACTGAGTAAACTGAGGGTTCGCACATCCTGCCAGAAAAAGGAGCGAGGTCGTGACAACTAGAAACGTGTTGCGTGTATTCATGGCCTAAGAACCTCCTTCATGTAAATGATCCTGCTGATTCCTTGCTCTCCGCTTCTCTGAGCATGAGTTTCCTGTTTCGTGATCTCTTGAGAATCGAGCGAGAATCGCTCGACCTCGAAATCGCCGACATACTCCCAAGCGTTTACCCGCCGCTTGATAAAGACACGGATAGCGCCGTGTTGAGCGCAAAGCGATTCAGCAGACGCCTGAATTTGTGGGCCGTGCCCGGGCAAAATAATTCGTGGCGCGTCTGGATTGAGGTCCGTCCGCAAGCAGGCACACACGACGCGACCATTGACGCTCGGAAGAAATTCAATCGTGCTGCCGCCCAACTCTTGGGCGATTTCATCACGAGTGTAGTTGTGGCCGACAATCAGCACGCCACGCCTCCATTGATTATCACATCGCCTATCTCATTAGCACCAGGCTTCAGCCGGGTGTTTGCGACGACGTAACGCGCAAACCGTTTCAAAGGTTTGCTGCCCGCACGAAGAAACCGTTGAAACGGTTTTTCCGCTCCGCCCGCATTAGACACCTGGCTAAAGCCAGGTGCTAATGAAAGTCGAATTACGTTGTGTGTCATCGGTGTCATTTCCCAAGCATGAACCACAGCACCACGGCCACGCCGAGCACGAACAGGAAGGCGTAGGTCTGGAGATTGCCGGTCTGGACCAGACGCAGCGCGCGGCCCGTGAAATCCGTCCCGCCGCGCACGAGGCCGATGCAAAAGCCTTCCACGATCCAACGATCAATCCAGTCAGTGATCGCGGCAATGGCGTCGTGGATGCGGATGACCGTGGCTTCGTATATTTCGTCGAAGTAAAAACGGTTCGCCATCGCACGGGACAGCGCGCCGAGCTTCGCGGGCAACGGGTCGCTGGCCGCTTTCACATAGAGCGCATAGGCCGCGGCGAAACCGACGAGTAGCGCGGCGATGCTGCATCCCGCGGCGAGCGGCGCGCGAACAAACGGCTCAATTAGCTTGTCTCCGAACGATAGCGCGTGCCCGGCTTCCGCCCCGAACTGGCGGGCGTAGGCGAGTTCGATTCCGATGAAGCCGCCGATGATGCTCAACGTGGCGAGGATTCGCAGCGGCCAGACCATGACGCCGGGCGATTCGTGCGGCTCGTAGGACAGGCGTCGCGCCTGTCTCAAACTTTCATCTCCCGCTTGAGCGGTCCCTTTGAAGTCAGAGCCAGGCGCGACGCCTGTCCTACGCTCGCCGAGAAACGCGACGAAGAACAAGCGGAACATGTAGAACGTGGTCAGCGCCGCGACAAGGACGCCGAGCGTGAAGAGCGGCCAGTTGTGCGCATGCGCCGCCTGCGCGAGGATGCTGTCCTTGCTGTAAAAGCCGCTCAACGGCGGCACACCGGCAATGGCGAGCGTGCCGGCCATAAACGTCCAGAACGTCACCGGCATCTTCTTCCGCAGGCCGCCCATCTTCCAGATGTCCTGCTCGTGATGCAGCGCGATAATGACCGAGCCAGCGCCGAGGAACAGCAGCGCCTTGAAGAACGCGTGCGTGGTCAGGTGGAACATCGCAGGCGTCGGGCCTCCGAGACCGACGGCCATGACCATGTAGCCGAGTTGCGAAAGCGTCGAGTAGGCGAGGATGCGTTTGATGTCGTTTTGCTGGACGGCGATGAGCGCGGAGAGCAACGCGGTGAATCCGCCGGTCCACGCGATGGCGGTCAGCGCACCGCTTGGTTCAAGCAGGAAGAAAACTCGGCACAACATGAACACACCCGCTGCAACCATCGTTGCTGCGTGAATCAAAGCCGAAACTGGTGTCGGACCTTCCATTGCATCCGGCAACCAAACGTGGAGAGGGAACTGGGCGCTCTTGCCGACTGCGCCGCAGAAGACGAGCAAGCCAGCAAGGAAGAAAAGCGGCGTTGGCCCGCTGTGTTCGGCCATGAAAATCGCGAGGCCGGGTTTCATTCCATCAAATGAGAGCGAGCCGAACATTGCCCAGACCATGAGGATTCCCAGCATGAATCCAAAGTCGCCAAGGCGGTTCGTGATGAACGCCTTTTTTGCCGCGTCCGCCGCGCTGGTTTTTGCAAACCAGAAACCGATGAGCAGGTAGCTGGACACGCCGACGAGTTCCCAGAAGATGAACATCTGGAGGAAATTGTTCGAGAGCACGACGCCGAGCATCGAGAACGTGAACAGGCTCAGGCACGCAAAGTAACGCGACCATCCCGGGTCGTCGTGCATGTAGCCCGCCGAGTAGATGTGAATCGCGCCGCCCACGCCGGTGACGATGAGCAGCATCATCAGGCTCAAGGAATCGAGCTTCAGGCCGAAGTCCACGTTCAGACTGCCGACGGAAAGCCAGTTGACGGAGAGTTCGCGCGCCTCCCAGCCGCCGAGCTTGATCAGCGCCAGCGTGAGGACGAAGCCGGTGACAACCGCGCCGATGGACAACGTGGCGCTGGCTTTCTTGTTGGCCAGGGTGGAAAGCGTGATGATTCCCGCCGCCAGCAGCGGCAAGAACAAAATGACCCAAGGCAGCGCTTCAAGTTTCATCCCAGGTGAAATTCACGGCGGAAACGCGCAAAGCATAGGAAACCAGCGTCGCGTACGTCAATGAGTACGCGAACGATTAATGCTGGAATGGCGCAGCCCAGCGCTGGTGCCGGAGCGCGGATTGTCCCAATCCGCAGCGGCCCGAAAAAACCAATGTGCTGCGAGTTGAGGACAACTCGCGCTCCGGTCTAGATGGCGAAGTCAGTGTATTCGGGCTTCACCAATTCGCTGGGTGAATTGAGCATGCCCGCCGCGACCGTGGCGTTCGTGCCCTGCTCCATGAGAATGAACGCGCCCGTGAGCCGGTTGATGTTATAGCCGTCGAATACCAGCGGCTTGGCGGTCTTCAAGCGGACTTCACCCAGATCATTCAATGCCAGTTCCGCCGGGTCGGGTTCGGGGTCGAAGGTATGAATGTTCACGCGGTTTTCGAGGCGAGTGACGACGGCTTGCACGGTCTGCGTGGTGTGCTTGAGGAAGAATTTCCGACCGGCCTGCAACGCGCGGGGGTGCATCCAGCAAATCCGCGCCTGCAAGTCCGCGCTCATGCCCGGCAGGTTTTCCGGGCCGATGAGCATGTCGCCGCGGCTCACGTCGAGGTCGTGTTCCAGCACGAGCGTGACGGATTGCGGGCAGAAGGCTTCCGGCAGCGGGCCGTCGAGCGTCCAGATTTGTTTCACCGTGGTCTTGAGGCTGCTGGGCAACACCAAAACCTTTTGTCCGACTTTGACGATGCCGCCCGCGATTTGTCCGCTGAGTCCGCGAAAGTCGTGAAGCTCCGGGTTCGTCGGATTGTATGGGCGGTTAACCCACTGCACGGGAAAACGGAACGCGCTCATGTTCCAGTCGCTGGCGATGTGCACGTTTTCCAGATGGCGGAGCAGCGTCGGGCCTTCATACCACGGCGTGTGCGCCGAGGGGTCAACGACGTTGTCGCCGTTAAGCGCGCTGATGGGAATGAACTTCACGTCCTTGAAGATGTCGAGGCGTGGCAGGAAAGCCTCGAAGTCGTCGCGTATTTCAAGAAATCGCTCCCGATCCCAACCCACCAAATCCATTTTGTTGACGGCGATGACCAAGTGAGGAATGCCGAGCGTCGCCGCGATGAACGTGTGGCGGCGGCTCTGCTCGATGACGCCCTGTCGCGCGTCCACGAGCACGACGGAGAGGTTTGCGGTGGACGAGCCGGTGACCATGTTGCGCGTGTATTGCACGTGGCCCGGCGTGTCGGCGACGATGAATTTGCGGCGGGGCGTGGCGAAGTAACGATACGCCACGTCAATCGTGATGCCCTGCTCGCGCTCGGCGCGGAGTCCGTCGGTCAGGTTGGCGAGGTTGATTTGGCCGCCACCGGTGATGTCGGCGGATTTTTCCAACGTCTCAAGCTGGTCTTCCATTAACGATTTCGAGTCGTAGAGCAGACGGCCAATGAGCGTGGATTTGCCGTCGTCCACCGAACCACAGGTGTTGAACCTCAAAATTTCGATGGGATGTTGCGTGTGGGGCATGGGAAATAAGCTCAACCACGAATGAACACGAATGGACGCGAACTATTCTTGGCAGGGCGCGTCACTCCGTGCGCGCCGGGGTTTGGTCTCGTGTGATCGGCGCGCACGGAGTGACGCGCCCTACCTGCAAAAATTGATTCGTGTATATTCGTGTCCATTAGTGGTTAAAAATAACCGGCTTTCTTCCGGTCTTCCATCGCCGCTTCGCTGGCTTTGTCATCGGCGCGCGAGCCGCGTTCAGTTACGCGCGCGGCGGCGACTTCGACAATGATGTCGTCCACGCTGTCCGCGCGGGATTCGATCATGCCGGTGCTGATCATGTCGGCAATGGTGCGCACGCGGACGACAAGCTGGGCGCGTTGCTCGTTCGGTTTCGGCCGCGCACCGTCGTAAGGATCGGGCCTGGACGAATTAGTGTGCGGTGGCGGGACCGGCAGCCATTGCCCATTGCGGCGGAAGCACTCGCGCTCGTGACTGAAGTAGATGCTCGGCACGGCGAGGTTTTCCTTCTTGATGTACTGCCAAACGTCCATTTCCGTCCAGTTCGACAGCGGAAACACCCGCATGTTTTCGCCGGTGTTCAGCCGGGCATTGTAAAGATTCCAGATTTCCGGCCGTTGGGTTTTAGGATCCCACTGGCCGAAGTTGTCGCGCGGACTGAAAAACCGTTCCTTAGCGCGGGCCTTTTCCTCATCGCGCCGCGCGCCGCCGATGCAACAATCGAACCGGAATTCCTCGATCGCGCCCAGCAAAGCGGGAATTTGAAGCTTGTTGCGGCTGACCTCGCCGGGCGCTGGAACGGCGCCCTTGGCAATGGCTTCCTCCACCGTGCGAACGATGAGCTTCGCGCCGAGTTCTTTCGCGCGGCGATCACGGAATTCCAGCAACTCGGGAAATTCGTGGCCGGTTTCGATGTTGAGAAACGGCACCGGAATGTCCGACGGACGAAAGGCCTTCTCCGCGAGGCGTAGCAGGCAGATGGAATCCTTGCCGCCCGAAAACAAGAGCGATGGGCGCTCAAATTCGCCGGCGACTTCACGCATGATGTGAATCGCTTCCGTCTCCAGAAACTGCAGGTGATCCAGGTGATACGAACTCATTGAGACACGGATTTCACGGATTGACACGGATTCATAAAATGACGCGCTTCCATTCTAGTGAATCGGCGCCGAAATTAACAAGCAATCCCAGCCGGAGCTTGGACGCGGCCAGATAGTTCAAAACCTGTTTGATGTGGGCGTCGGTCAGCGCCTCTACCGCTTTCGCTTCAAACAACACTTTGTTCCAGATCACGAAGTCCGCCCGATAGGAATGAGGGAGAACCACACCCTTGTATTTCACTTCGTATTTGTTTTCGCGGGCGATCGGAATGTTTGCCCGGCTCAATTCCACCACCAACGCATCCTTGTAGATGACTTCATCATGTCCCTTGCCCAATTCACGATGAATTTCCATGCAAAAGCCGATGAGTTGCCGCGTCTCCTCGCGATAAAGCAGTTCTGGCATAAATGAATCCGTGATAATCCGTGAAATCCGTGTCTAATTTTCTAAGGCCTTCCCGCCCCACGCCGCGTGCAAGCCGCACTCGCGCTTCTCATCGGCTTTCGCGAGGTCGAAGTAATCCCACTCGTTTGGCAGGTTGTGTTGCTTGAGATAATTCTCCATGTCCGCGTCGCTCCGGTAAAAGACGGGGCTGACCTTGATCGTGTTGAAATTGCCGTCGGCGACGACGATGTCGAGATTGGCGCGATTTGGGTTCTGCACCTTGCGGAGCGCGGTGAGCCAGATGGTTGGCGCGAGTTCCTTCATGCCGCGCTGAAACGGTTCGAGCTTCATCACGGCGCTGAACTCCTTGATGCGCTCCTCGTTTTCCGGCGTGGGCGCGGGCGCGCCGCCGTGAATCGCATCGTAGTGCGCGGCGGTCATCCTTGGCACGTAGGCTTTGAGGTTGAGTTTAAGCTGTTTTTTCAACTGCTCCGCGTGCTTGTAGGTCGCGGGGCGGTTGTAGCCGTGGTCGGCCCAAAGTACCGGGATGTCGGGCTGCGCTTGTGTGGCGAGGTGCAGGATGACGGCTTCGTAAGGCCGGAAATTTGTGGAGACGATGGCGCGGCCTCTGGCTTGGACGATGGCCCACTTTACGATGTCCAGCGCGGACTTGTCGCGCAGCTCCGCGTTGGCGGCGGAGATCGTTTCTGGAGTCCAGGAGTTCATGAGTTGGTGGCCCCGGCTAGATTTCGTAGTCTTGCTTGCCCTTGACTCTGCCAAAGGACAGACGGTCCCAAATCCGCTCATGGACATAGTAGAGAAAGACCTTCGTGAACAATTCGACAAAGCCGATGGTGAAGGCAAACCTGGCCTGGCCCGTGATCACGAACGAAATCAGGATCGTATCCAACGTGCCGGTGACACGCCACGAGATCGCTTTGATCAGGCTGCGGTAGGGTCTTTCTTTGGGCATGGTGTGAGGTGACGCGTTGCGGTGGGGCTTGCGACCGTCGGAATGACCCAAATCCGTTAAGCAGCGGCGGCGGTTTCATTGAGAAAAACCCGGTTGCACCAATCGCCAAAGCGTTCGCCGGCGGGGCGTTCCTTCGCAAAACGCGCGAGCAAGGGGCGTAATTCAGTTTCCAAATCCGCTTCCTTCATGATTTCCTTCCAAACCCGATTGAGCCGCGTGCCTGAAACGTTGCCACCGAGCCAGACCTGGTAGCGTCCCGGCGCTTTGCCGACGAACGCGAGTTCGGCCATGTAAGGCCGCGCGCAGCCGTTCGGGCAACCGGTTGAGCGGATGATGATTTCCTCGCCCGCAAGTCCGACTTCGGCGCACAGTTTTTCGATACGATCCACGAGGCCGGGCAACATGCGCTCGCTCTCCGCCAGCGCGAGGCCGCACGTGGGCAGCGCGGGACAAGCCATCGCCGCCGCGCGCAGCACGCTCGCCTGATTCTCGGTTTTCAGGCCGTGCGACGCGAGCAACGCGGCGATGGCGGCTTTGTCGGTTTCGGTGACGTTGGCGAGGACGACATTCTGGTTTGTGGTCAAACGGAATTCAATCGCGGGGAATTTTTCCGCGACCTGACGCAACGCAGTTTTCTGCGCGCCTTTGACGCGGCCCGTTTCGACGAACAACGAGAAAAACCATTTTCCGTCCGCGGCTTTGTGCCAGCCGTAAGGGTCGCTCATCGTCGTGAACTTGTAGGCGCGGACGGGGCTGAACTTGATGCCGGCGCGTTGCTCGACCTCGGCGCGCGTCCAATCCACGCCACGCTCGGCCACGACGTATTTGAGGCGGGCGTGTTTGCGGTCAGTGCGGTCACTGAAATCGCGGTGAATCGTGAGCACGGCCTTCACCACGTCCAGGACTTTGTCCGGCGTGAAGAATCCAATCACGTCGGCCAGTCGTGGGTACGTTGCCTCGTTGCCGTGATTGCGACCCATACCGCCGCCGACCGCGAGATTGTAGCCGACGAGCCTGTCATTTTCCACGATGGCGATGAGGCCGAGGCAATTCGTCAGCACGTCCACGTCGTTGACGGGCGGAATCGCGAACGCCACCTTGAATTTTCGCGGCAGCCAGGTTTTGCCGTAAAGCGGGTCCACGAAGTCTTTGTTTTCCGGTGCTTCGTTGTTGAGTTGCACGCCATCAATCCAGATCGAGTGATATGCCTTGGTCTGCGGGCGCAATGCGTCGGCCACGCGCACGCAATCCTCATAAACCTGTTGGCGCGCCTTCGTGTAGGCCGGTATCGGCGGGGCGAGGACGTTGCGGTTCACGTCGCCGCAGGCCGCGAGCGTGGAGAGCAGCGATTCGTTGATGGCTTTCACCACCGGACGCAAACCGGATTTCACCACGCCGTGAAACTGGATGCTCTGGCGCGTCGTGATGCGGAGCGTGTCGTTGCCGTATTGTGTCGAGAGGTTGTCGAACACGCACCATTGCTTCGGTGCCATCACGCCGCCGGGGATGCGCCCACGGATCATCATGATGTATTTCTTGCCCGTCTTGCGCAAATCGCGGTCGTCCTGCTGGTAGCAACCGTGGAATTTGAGGAACTGGTTGTCGTCTTCCGAAAAGTGATCCGCACTCTCGTCCGCGATGGTCGCAGTGATCGTGCCCGCGAGCGTCGGAATCGCGGCTTTGATCTGTTCGTTGTGCGTCAACTTGACTGGCGCTTCGGTGGTCATAACCAGATTGAAATTAACTAAGACTTCTTGCGTGTTCAAGCTTTCCTTCTTGGCCCGGATTACAGGGCCAATGGCTGGGTGGCCAGAACGAATCGTTGAAACAACAGCGCCGCGCCAACCAAAATCAAAAACGTGATGTTCAGCACTTGCGGAAATTGCGCTGTCGGCACGACTGCAAGCCAGTCCACGAAAACAATTCCCGCCAGCAGTCCCGAAATGGTCCGTCCGATGTTGACGGCGCCCGTCCAAAAAGTCGTCCGCAAGCAGCGCACCAGCCACAGCCTGGGCTAATCGCCCGCACCGTCATCCTTCATCACGTAAGCGGACGCCGTAGCCCGGCCCGTTTCGGGAAGTTCAAAAAGCGCTTGATTCTCCGCCGGCTTACTCTCGTAACGGGCTCGGCTCGTGGCTTTCTTTTTGCCGAACAAGGATTCCAAGGCTGTCTTGGCTTTGGTCTTGGAGAAGGCTTCGCGGAGCGTGTTGAAATAGGCGAGCGTCCAATTGTCTTTGCCGAAATGCTCGCTGAACAACGGCGACTTCATTTTTCGATCAAAGTCATTTTCCCGCTCTTCGGGAATGACCATGGTTTTGGGCACATCGGTCGGAAGATTTGAGCCGCGTTGAAGCCCGCTCGTCATGGTCGTGGTGCATTCCACCTCAAACGCGCGGACAACTTCATCGCCTTTGAGCCAAAGCAAGTCCATGTCGAGCACGGGCCGGAGATTCTTCACGCCCTTCAAAACAGCGGGCTTTCCTTTCCCCGTGACCAGATCACGCAACCGGACTTCCTCGACAAGCCCGCTTGCCAACTCGCGCTGTTCCCGCTGGCCGATCCAGATGCCGTGTCCGCGCGCCACTCCAATCTTCGCGAGGATGGCGATCAACTCGCTATGTCGATCCAAATGAATTCGGATTTCCTCCTTCAGCATCCACGCTCCGCCGCCGACCTTGCGGCCATAGATTTCCAATGCCTCAGTGATGCTGGTGCTGTCCGACGTGAGCGAATTGGGGAACTCGCGCGCGACTGTGTCCCAAACTTCAGTGAAGGTGACGCGGCCTTTCTCATTCAGACAACGGAACACGGTTTCTTCCACCCGTTCAGTGAGAGGGATAGCTTCCAGCCGGGCGGCAAAAGCCCTGTCCGCGAACCACCAGAGCTTGCCCGCCGCGCCGCCAAGTTTTGCTTCAACCAAGGCAAATTCTCTGCCCACACTTTCTTCGAGAACGGCTTTCACGTCCAAGCCAGTGTGCAGCGTGCCAAACAGTCCTAGCCTGGCTAGTTTAGGATCAACCTGATTGATGAGAATCGTGTAAGGTGTCGGTTCAGCGCGCCTGGCGATGACTTCGCGGCAAGTCTCGATGACGATGCGGCGAAAACGATCTTCGCTGATTTCTTCCATCTGCCGCGACGGGCGCGCGGTTTTGACAAACCGCAGATAAAAGTCTCCTTGCGCGCTGCCGAACGGTTGCATCATCGCCTTGGCGGAAACCTGGCCGAGCGGCTGATGATGAATGTGTTCATAGTCAAAGCCGGAGAACACACCCGCGCGTACCGTGGCGTTACGAACCATGAACGTCGGATTGTGAAACGTCAGCGTCAGACAACGCTCCGGTCGCAACACGCGGTAGAAACCTTGAAAACTACTGTTGAGTAGGGAGTGATAAACCTCGAACGGTTTCTTCTGCCGCTCGTTGCGGATGACTTCATGCGTCACAATGTTTTCCGTGTAGCGATAATCCGCCTTCAGCCATGCGTTCCAAAGATATGAAAGTTCGCCGTACTGAATGGACGCATCGTAGGGCGGATCGGTGAACATGTAGTCCACGCACTCGTCCGGCATTTTCTTCATCAACTCGACGCAATCATCCGTGACGACCGCGATGTCGGCTTCGCCATCAAGAACTTTGCGCCAGTCATCCGTGACTTTCACGTCTCTCAAAAGCTCGTTGGTTTCGTTCTTGGCGTTGATGATGCCCTGATGGCCGATCACTGCGCCTTCAAATTTTTCCCAAACATTCTGTTCCATGAACTGCGGCGCGGACCAATAGCTGTGCTGCGTCCAGCCGGGAGAACTGAAATGGGTGTAATGATTGGACGGCGCAGGATTGCCGACCGGCATCATCCGCGTGCAAAGGTGAATCATCGAAGTAAATGCGCCGAACAGAAATTTCCTCAACTGCGGGCTGCTCTCTTGTTCGATGGCCTCATAAATCATCGCCACCGCGCGTAAGTTGCGCTTCGTGAATAGCTGGTCGAGTGAATCGTATTTTTGTTTTTCCTTGAATGCTTCACCATCGGGATAAAAAAGCCTGTTGCGCGGATACCATTCTTTAATGCGCTTGCCTTCGAGTTCAGCCAGCGCTTCAAGGTCATTCTTCTTGGGCTTGCAGCCGGTTTCGCAACGATGTTCGCAGTGGGGACAACCTTTGTAGCGCACTTCGACGAGTTCATCGCCTTCGCGCACACAGCAATCCGCAATCAAGGGCTTGCCACATTTCAAACAGTGAACGGTGTAAAGTTCGGCGACCTGCTTCTGCACGCGCTCACGAACGCGCTCGAATGCCTCCAGGAGTTTTAGCGTGTTTACCGGACGCAGCGTCAATTCCGCAATGTGGCTCGCCACCGGATTGAGGTCGCACACGATGGCTCGTCGTTTGTTGCGCGCGGCTTCGATGGCCACCACGCCGCTGCCGGCGAACGGATCGAAAACGATTTGATGTGCCTTGGTGTAAGCCTTGATGTGTTCGCCGACCACGTTCCACGTCTTGCGCGACCAATACTTGTGCCACACATACATGGCCGTGTGCGGCTCTGGCGGAATCTGCCGGTTGATGTGCTCGAAAGCAGGCGGCTTCACCTTGCCAATGCGTGCTTGGGCCAGTTCGCGGGTTTTCATCAAGTGTCGCGTGCGACTTCTTTCAACAATCTTTGACAGACTTCATACGCGGCGGCGAGCCGAATCGCACGCACAGCTTTGACGCCTCTGATTTCTGCGATTTCATCCAGCGGACGATTCATCAATCCCGCCAAGGTGCCGTATTTGTCCAGCAGAGCGTTGGCACTATCGAGCGCCGAGTAACCCCGTCCGCCACTGCCGAGAAGTATCGCCAAGAGTTCGGCATCTGAGCAGCGTTCTGCACCCAGTTCCACAAGTGTTCGCCCCGGCTTCATGTGAGAAGGAAACGGCAAGCGACCCGGCGAGGCAAGGCAGATTAACACCCGGCTTGAAGTCCGCTTCACCACGCCCGCATTTCCATTGACGCTGCGGCGCGCTTGGCCGCATGATTTTCCCATGAATTTAGACGCACAATATTCCGAACTGACACTGAAAACCAACGCCAAGCTCGCCCTCGTCGTGCTCGACGGGTTGGGCGATCTGGCCACACCCGAACAAGGCTATCTCACGCCGCTCGAAGCCGCCGTGACGCCAAACCTCGACGCGCTCGCCAGAAATTCCGCGCAGGGCCGCATGATTCCCGTCGCGCCCGGCATCACGCCCGGAAGCGGGCCGGGGCATCTCGGACTTTTTGGTTACGACCCGCTGGAATTTCAGGTGGGCCGCGGCGTGATTGAGGCGCTCGGCCTCGGCGTGGAACTGAAACCGGGTGACGTATGCGCGCGCGCCAATTTTGCTACGCTTAACCCCAAAGGCATCGTCACCGATCGCCGCGCCGGACGCATTCCGACCGAGACGTGCGAGAAGCTTTGCGCGATGCTTGCCGCCAAGGTAAAAAAAATCGGCGACACCCAGGTCATCATCAAGGCCGGCAAGGAACATCGCTTTGTCGTTATCTTCCGCGGGCAGGGGCTGGAAGGGCCGTTGACCGACGCGGACCCGAACCGCGAAGGTTTTGTCATCCCGACCGTCAGACCGCGCGACCCCAAGAGCGCGAAGCAGAAGAAAATGGCGAAGTTGATCGCGGATTTTTACAAGGCGGCGCTGCCGATCATCGCAAAAGAAAAGCCGGCCAATGGCTTTCTCATGCGCGGCATCGCGCATCAGCCGGAGATTCCGCTGTTCGAGGACCGCTACAAACTCAAGCCGGCGTGCCTCGCGGTATATCCGATGTACAAGGGCCTCGCGCAACTCGTGGGCATGAAGAAGATCGAAGGCCCGCAGACGATCGCCGAGCAGTTCGAGCGTTATTTGACCGAGTTCGACAACTTCGGCTTCTTTTTCATCCACTATAAATACACGGACAAAGCCGGCGAAGACGGCAACTTTGCCGCAAAGAAAAAGGCCATCGAGGACTTCGACGCTGCGCTGCCGATTCTGCTGCGGAAGAAGCCGGATGTGCTCGCCATCACCGGCGACCACTCGACACCGTGCGCGGTGAAGGGCCACTCGTGGCATCCGCAGCCGGCATTGCTGCACTCGGCGTTGAGCGGCTCGGACAAGCTGGAACGTTTCACCGAGACCGGCGCAAACTCCGGTTCGCTCGGCGTATTCGAGGCGAAGTTTTTGATCCGCCTCATGCAGGCCAACGCAAAAATGTTCGACAAATTTGGCGCGTAGAAAAAAGGCGGGTAAAACATTTCGTCCAGTTCCTAGAAATAATGATTGCCAGCGAGCGGTTATTTTTCATACAACCGGAAAAGCTCGAAAAGCTATAACTGATTTGCATGAACCAAATGCAATATAAACCAACAAAAATGAATGGGGGTGATTCGCATGGCAGCCAAGAAGAAAAAAGCAGGAAAGAAAAAGAAATAGTCCAATAACCAAACCGGGATGGAAAGCTTGGTCCACGCGACAGGTTTCCCATCCTGGTTTTTTCGTCCGTCTCCCCTCTGTTCGCATGGCCAAGCTCGTATTCGACATCGGAACCTTGGCGCTCTCCGCTTCGGGGATTGCCCGGCTGAATCGCTGCCACTCGTGATGCCAAATTTTTCCAAGCCGCACGGCCCTCGACTCGTGTGCGTCATCCTGCTGGTGGCGTTCACAACTTCGTGCATGTCAATGCGCTCACCCCAAGACGGGGCGGGGAAGTCGAAGAATTTTCGGACGGCCACCGTCAACAACGCCGAACCCCGGCGGGACGTGGCCGGCAAGATCATTGACGCCCACGACGGTTGCCTTCAATTCTTCGGAGGCCGTTATTATCTTTACGGCACCGCCTACGGAAAGAGCGCCGGCTTCAGCATCAACAACCGTCACCGGGTTTACAGTTCGCCGGACCTTGAACATTGGACCTTCGAGAACGAATTGCTCCGGTCACCGAAGGACGGTGTTTATTACCGGCTGGCGAGCAGCGCGGTCATTTTCTCGAGACGCTTCCGCACTTCGCCGGCCAGCGCCGAGGTCTTCACTTTCAAAACCTGTGGCTGTAGCCGCGCTTGTGAAAGCGCGGAAGCTTCCGGCACGATTGGCTGTTCCGACGGGTTCGCCGCAAGTGTGTCCGCGCGCTCACGAGCGCGGCTACGCGGGTCGCCGTGGATGATTTTGCCGAAGCTGATCTCGCGTCCGAGGATTTCGGAAAGCATCAGCGCGTCGAACGCCAGCAGCAGCTTGTCGTCTTTGGTGAGCTTGTTGCGGTAGATGAAGCGGATGGGGATGAATTGCGCGGGTCTGCCCCGGCCCTCGGACGGAATCCGCTGGATGGCGTGGAGGCGGGATTCCAAGTTCGTAGCAGCCGACGCGAGTCGGCTCTGACTTTCGTGAGAAATAGATGGAGCGGACTCACGTCCACTGCTACGAGTTTCATGATGAGGACCGCCGAGTCCGCGCGTTTCTTCATCCGGCTGGGACTCGCGGACAAGGCTGTCCGCGCTCCTGTCCGGCGTTTGTGCGACGACATTCACCGCCAACCGCCACTTGGCGGTCTTGAAGCTCTCGATGCCGGGTGGGGCAGCGACACGTTCGGTTTCCGGGACGGCTTCCTGCAATCGCCGGGCTGCCTCGCGCCGATAGGATTCGTCCTGAGCGCGAACCCATTCAGCGTATTCGTTTCCAGAACCGGTTTCGCCCAGCGAACGAAGATGGCACTTGCTCGGGCATTTGAGGAAGGCTTCAAAGAGAGGGGAAGTGATTTTCATGGCAGGAACATACTCCCGCCGCGTCGTTTGCACACACCACTTCCCCGCCGAACGGACTCGGCGGCTCGCGCTCCTGCCGCGGCCAACAAGCTGTCAGCAGGCGGTGAACAGCCGGTGAACATTCCCAAACAACTCAGCGTTGACGGTTGCGCCGCCGTGCCAATCATTGTGTGATGGCAACGAAAACTAAAGCCGCCAGCGCAGTCACCATTCCCTCGATCCACAATTGGCGCACCACCGACGAAGACGAAATCAATCGCCGCCGGCAACGGGCGCGCGACGAAGCGTTCGTCATCGCGAACACCGACCCGCGCCACCCCATCTTCTCCAACTTTCGCGTCGCGTCGCGTAGCGGGCTGAAGTATTTGGTCGAGATTCGTGACGTGGCCGGGCGGCAGTTCGCCTGCGACTGCGTGGATTTCCGCATCAACGGGCTTGGCACGTGCAAGCACGTCGAGGCGGTGCTGTTGCTGCTGGAGCGGCGGTTCAAGCGTTTGTTCCAAGCGGCGGCGAAGCAGGGTTCGGATCGCCTGGATCTCGTGCCGGATGCCGGAAGCGGCACGCTGCGTTTGCTCAACGGCAGCGGCTCGTTGCCGAAGGCCGTGCGCGAATGGTTCGACGCCGGCGGCGTTTTGAAAAACGGCTCGCCGGAGGATGCCGTGGCGGCGCTGGAGCGCTTGCGGCAGGCGGATTTTCCCGAATTGCGCGTTTCGCAGGAAGTCGCGCCGTGGCTGGAATTGCGGCAGCGGGCCGAGGAGCGCAAACAATTGCGGCGCGATTACGAATTGCGCGTGCACAGCGGCGAGTGGCCGGCGCACGAAACCAAAGTGCCGCTGTTTCCGTATCAACGCGAAGGCATGTTGCATCTGGCCTTCACCGAACGCGGTCTGCTCGCGGACGAAATGGGCCTGGGCAAAACCATTCAGGCCATCGCCGCGTGCGCGCTGCTGCATCGGCTGGGTCAGGCGCGACGCGTGCTCGTGGTCACACCCGCGTCGCTCAAGACCGAGTGGGAGGAGCAGATTCAGCGCTTCACGGATTTGCCGCTGCAACTTGTATTCGGTGCGCGGCATCAGCGGTTCAAAGCGTACGTAGGACAGGCGTCACGCCTGTCTCGCTCTTCCGGTCTTGAAAATCAATCAGAGACAGGCGCGACGCCCTTCTTCACCATCGTCAATTACGAGCAGATGCTGGCCGACGCGCTGGAAGTCAACGCGCGGCTCCAGCCGGACATCATTGTGCTCGACGAGGCGCAGCGCATCAAGAACTGGAGCACCAAGACCACGCAGGCCATCAAACGCCTTCGCAGCCGTTACGCCTTCGTTCTCACCGGCACGCCCATCGAGAACCGCATTGACGAACTTCATTCGCTGATGGATTTCCTCAACCCCTCAGTGCTCGGCCCGTTGTTCCGTTTCAATCGCGAGTTTTACGAGTTGGACGACCGCGGGCGGCCTGCCGGCTACCGCAACCTGCGACAACTCCACGAACGGATCGCGCCGCACATGCTGCGCCGCCGCAAGGCCGAGGTGGAAACCGAACTTCCCGACCGCACTGACCGGAATCATTTCGTCCCGCTCAGCCCGCAGCAGCAGGGCGAATACGATGGCCACGAGGGCGTCGTCGCCCGGCTGGCGCACCTTGCCAAGCGCCGCCCACTCACGCAGCAAGAGCAGGAAAAGCTGCTGCGGCATTTGAACATGATGCGGATGACGTGCGACACCAATTACATCCTCGACCCGGAAGACAAGGTGTGCCCGAAACTCGGCGAGTTGGAAAAGATTCTGGAGGAATGTCGCGAGAACGACGCCAAGGTCATCATCTTCTCCGAATGGGAGCGGATGCTCCAACTGGTGCGCGAGTTGTGTGAGAAGCTCGACCTCGGCTTCGCCTGGCACACCGGCACCGTGCCGCAGCGCCGCCGGCGCGCCGAGATCAATTGTTTCAAGAACGATCCCGCCTGCCGCGTGTTTCTCAGCACCGACAGCGGCAGCACCGGTCTGAACCTCCAGAACGCCAGCGTCGTCATCAACTGCGACCTGCCGTGGAACCCGGCGAAGCTCGAACAGCGCATCGCCCGCGCCTGGCGCAAGCACCAGACCAAACCGGTGACGGTGATCAACCTCGTCTCCGAAAAAACCATCGAACAGAAGATGCTCGAAACACTGGCGCACAAGCAGGCGCTTTCCGACGGCGTGCTTGATCTCAAGGGCAACCTCCAAGAGATCAGACTGCGCACCGGTCGGCAGGCATTCCTGGCGAAGCTGGAGCAGTTGGTCGTCGCCAAGCCCGCCGCGACGGGGCCGGACGGCGATCTGCAATCTGAAATCGCAAATCTGAAATCCTCGCTCCCCGCCGACCGCCCGCTGGGTTTCGCCCGCAAGGCCCGCGAGCGGATCAACGGCGCGTTGCTCCACTGCGAAGAGCGCTATCCCAGCGCCGGCACGCACTCGGTACTCTACGTCGTCGTGGACCGCGACGCGGCGCAATGGCGCGAACGGTTGAGCGATTTGCATCAGGACTTTTTCGGCCCGGGCAAAAGTGATCCGCTTGCGCCGGTGCAACTCGAAGTAGTGGATCGCGCCACGCACGAAGCCTTGGAGCGCCTGGCCGCGGCGGGATTGATTTCGGTGACGACCCGCGCGAACCGCCCGCTGTTCCCGGAGCCGGAGGCTGATTCACCCGCGCCGCTCTCCGCCGAGGAACGCGCCAAAGCTGATACGCATCGCACCCAAGCGGCGCGCAAATTCAAGATGGCGCGGTTGCTCGGCGGTGGCGAACTGGTCGAGGAAGCCCGCGCGGCATTGTTGGACGCGGCGCTTGCACTGGGTCGTGCGTTGGCCGTCGAAGCCCGCATGCCCGAACCGCCGACATTCGAAGAGGCACTGCTGCCCCCATTGTCGCACTGCTGGAAGGACGCGCTGACGCCATTGCGCGCGTTGCAGGCGGATGTCGCTCATCCGTGGCAACCTGTGCTTCAATGCTTGGAGGAGCTTTGACTCATGGCGACATCCAAGACCGATGTCCGGATCGCCGAACTGGACAAGACAAGTTTCACACAGGAAGCGATCCGAATCCAACAATGCGCGTTACGGGGTGACACACGTGCGGTACGACTCGGCCCCGTCATCTTTTTCTGCGCCAATCGCGACGCGTGGATGCTTGATCCTGAAGATCATCTGGCTCGCTGCCTCGCGCGCGAGGGCCAGACGATCCCGTTGGGGATCACTGAAAACCGCAAACAGTTCGGCGTGGAATGGAACGCGCGCTACGAGATCAACGGAGAGCTTTTCCAGGTGGCCGACGATTCCGGCAGTGTCCGGGGGATTCTCGGTTATCCGGTCCACGAGCTAGTGCTGTCTTCGTAAGCTGGCTTATGTCCTAAGCAACTGCTCCCGCCATGCCAATGTCGCCGTTCATTCACCGCTTTCCCGAGTTGGGAACGCGCGAAACCCGTACCATCACCACCGCTGGCGTCGCTGATCTTCCGGCGGATGATTACGCCTTGCTGGAATTGTATTGCGACGAGTTGGACTGTGATTGCCGCCGTGTGATGATCGAGGTCGTCGCCCGGAGCACGGGCGACACGCTAACCATTATCAACTACGGCTGGGAAGGTCTGGAATTCTACAAACGGAAACTTGGACTGGAGGAGTATGCCCGAGAAGTGATGGAGGCATCCCTTGATCCCCTGAATCCGCAATCGCGGCACTCGCCCATCCTCTTGAACCTATTCCGCGACGTGGTGAAAGACCAAGCCTACAAGGAGCGGCTGGCGCGACACTACTGGATGTTCAAGGACGCTCTCCGGCGAAAAGCGCGTTGACTACTTCGGACGCTCGCGCAACGCCAAGTCAAACAGATCTGCCTCGACCGGCTTGGTCGCCGTGTGTCGCGTCATCCAAGCCGACAGGTCGGAGATTTCCGCCAATTCAACCGTTGGCAATGCCGTCGCGCCGACCTTGAGCAATTCTTTGTTCCCGCGCGGCACAGCGTCGCCATCGCGTACCAGCACGGGACACCAGTTCGCTTTCAACGCTTCCACTGCGCCAGCCCAGGTGCCGCCGCTTTGATGGTCGCTGCTCACCACCACGGCGAATTCCGCCAGGCCGTAAATCAATTTGTTCCGTCCCATCGCCGCGCCAACAGAGAAGCCGGCGGTGGGCGCGTAGGGCGTGAGCAAGACCAGTTTCCCATCGTTTACGAACTCGCGCACGTCGGCCTGACGGGTCGTGCGTTCCAAACTGTCTGCCAGCGCGCCGAACGCAATGCCGCCGGCTTCGAGCGCCGCTTGCATCGCAATGCGGTCCGTGCCGCGCGCGCCACCGGAAACAACTGGTAATTTTGCTGAAACGGCTTTTGTGCCAACCTCGCGCGCGAACGCCGCGCCCGCTTCGTCAATGTTGCGTGAGCCAACAACGGCGACACCGGCGCGTTGCAGTAAGTGGATGTTGCCAGCACCGAACAGCACTGTCGGCGCTTGATGTTTCAATGTGTCTCGCAGATGCGCCGGGTAAAGCTCGTCCGCACGCGTCACCGCCCAGAGTCCGTGCTCAAACAGGTTTTGGAGTTCCGCTGAAAGTTGGCCGGCGAATTCCAACAGCCGGGCGATTCGTTCGGCCTCGTCGGTCGGCAGTGCAAGCGCCTTCGCAAGTTCCTCCGCCGTTCGTCCCAGCAGAGCGGCGGGGCTTCGTAATGAAGACTCGCGGATCTTGCGCTCAAGCTGATTCCATTCGCTCAGTTTCAACTGAGACAGGACCGTCTCCTTCGCGGTCGCTGGCACTGCGAGCGAAGAGCAGAGCAGCAACATTGCCTGCCCGTCATCGCCGAGATATTCGTGTGCGTTCATCAAGACTCTTCAGCCGCCTCGTGGTGAGGCCTTCGCCAGCGCAAACGGATACACCGGCCCGCTGCCGCGTTGCCGCAATAGTACCGCCAGCAACGTCAGCGTCCATCCCGAATCCACCACATCATCCACGAGCAGCACCCCGCCTGGCCGCGGCGTGCCCTCAATCGCGAATGCGCCAAGTAGATTGCGCACCTGCTGAACGCCGTTCTGCATTTCTTTCTGCGGGCGGATGACTCGGGCGCGGCGCAGAATGGGTGCGAAGGGGAGATTGAGCTTCGACGCCAGCCGCTGGGCAAAGCCGTTGACGAGTTCCGCGCGCCGTGCCGAGGGCACAGCCGTGACCCACCCGGGAGGCGGGGCGGGCTTCCACTTTTCGCGCACGAGCGCAGCGGAAGCTTCCACCAGCGCGTCGCTGAACCGACCCGCTTCGTATTTGCCGCGCGCGACTTCGTCGCCCCAGCCGGAATCACCCCAGATGCACAGCACGCGTCCGGTATCGGCGCGAAGTTTTTCCGGGATGGTCGTTTTCAGCGCGCCCTTGTCGCCAAACTCCACGGCTGTAGGCAGCGCGGATCGAATTTCTTCGAGCAACGGTTTGGGCCAGCGCAAACGCGGCTCAAGCACCAGCGCGTCGCCGCGCAGGAAGTCCACCGCCGCTTGCGTCAGTTCCGCGGGCACGATCCGCCGTTCGGTGTGTTTCGTGCAATTCATGCACTTGCCGCACGGCGCGGCGTTCGGATCGTCCAGCGCCCGCGCCAAAAACTCCATCAAACAACCTTTATGTTCGACATAGCGGCGCATCTGCTCGACTTCATCCCGCCGTAAGCGCGTGACTTGCTCGAAGCGCGCCGCATCCGGTTGCCAGGGATTTGCGGTGCGCGAGTAGCCGCGTTTGTCGTGCGTCACCGCACCATCCACTTCGAGGAGCTTGAGCGCTTTCTCGATCGCGCCGCGGCCCTGGTTCAGTTCCGCGCCGATGTCATCCACCGTCAGCGGCCCGCGTTTTTCGAGCGCCGCCAGCACGCCTTGCAGCACTTCGACCGGCGGGAACGCGGTGCGGATGAAGTAATCCGAAATCTCGTCGTCCTCGCTGCCGCTGAGAAGAATCCCAAACGCAGAATCCATTGCGCGCCCGGCGCGACCGACCTGTTGATAGTAGGCAACGACCGAGCCAGGCCGCTGAAAGTGAATGACGAAACCTAGATCGGGTTTGTCGAAACCCATGCCGAGCGCGACGGTGGCGACGAGCGCTTTGACTTCGTTGTGGAGTAATTGCCCCTCGGTCGCGACGCGCTCGGCGCCTTCGAGGTCGGCGTGATAGGCGCGGGCGGAGATGTTGTTTCGCTGCAACCACGCGGCGACCCGGCGCGCGTCCTGAATGGTGAGACAATATACGATGCCGTTGCCCGGCAGTTGCGGCAGAAAATGCGCGAGCCACGCCAGCCGGTCGGATTGGTGGGCGAGGCAGACGTTGTAAAGCCGGAGCGATGAACGCACGAGCGGGCCGCGCAGGACTTGGAGTTGCGGAATCTGCGTTTCAATGTCGCGCACCACGCGGTCGTTGGCGGTCGCGGTCGTGCAGAGCACCGGGACGCCGGGTGGCAGTAACTTCATCACCTGCAAAATGCGACGGTAGTCCGGGCGGAAATCGTGTCCCCAATCCGAGATGCAATGCGCCTCGTCCACGACGAACAATCCGACGCGGCCTTGCAGGAGCGGCAAGAGCTTTTGCATGAAATCCGGATTGGCCAGCCGCTCCGGCGATACCATGAGCAAGTCGAGGTGATTGCCCGCCAGCGCCGCTTCGACCTCGCCCCAGTCCTGCACGTTCTCGCTGTGAATCGTGGCCGCGCGCACGCCGAGCTTTTCCGTGGCGAGCAGTTGGTTGCGCATCAGTGACAGGAGCGGGCTGATGAGCAGCGTCGGTCCATCTCCGGCGTCACGAAGGATTTTCGCCGCGAGAAAATAGACGATGCTCTTGCCCCAGCCGGTGCGTTGGACCACGAGCAGCCGGCGACGCTGATTGGCAATCTGATCAATCGCCTCCCACTGGCCCTCGCGGAACTCCGCGTTCGGGCCGAGCGTCTGCTTCAAAAGCGCCTGTGCTTGGGCTTGTTCCATGATGTGTGAACGTGACCGTCCCCGCCTGTTTGAAAAGCCACAATGCGCCACAATACGCGATCAGCGTGGACGCCTGGCTTTTTAACAACTATTCCTCACTTTGGCCGCTCGCTGACGCGATGCCACCCGGGTTTGGGCCGCGCGGATATTCGCGCAGGATTCGCCCTTGTCGTTCACACTTGCGTGATCGTGAACTCCACGCCGATCTCGGACGCGGCGCGTTCGAGGGATTGGCGCAGGGCGTTCGCGGTAACGCCGGCGGGCAACCGCAATTTGGCGCGCGCCTGAAAAAGTTGTTCGCCGGACATGGGCGCACTGATACATTCGGTGGCGAGTTCCTCGACGTTGACGCCTTGCGCGGCCAGGGCGCGGGTCATCTCCCGCAAAATGCCGGGTCGGTCTTGGCCCACAACTTCGAGCGAGGCGAGTTGCGGTTGCTCCACGGGGCGACCGGCTTCGTCCGGGCGCACCACGATGGCCAGCCCGGTTAGTTTGCAAAGGGCGGCTTCCAATGCGGCGTGGCGGTCGGCAGGAACCTGCACGCGCAGGATGCCGGCGAATTCGCCGCCCAGCCGGCACATGCGGCTCTCCAGCCAGTTGCCGCCGTGGTCGGCCACGAGGCGGGCGACCGATTCGACGAGACCCGTGCGGTCCTTGCCGATCACTGTCATAACCAGTTGCACTTGCATGACGACAGTGTGCAGGCGAGTTGCGGGAGAAACAAGCGTTCTCAACGCGCGCGACCAACCAGGATTTCCAGATCCTGCGGCTTTCAAGCGTGCAAGAATTGATACCAGTTCCGCGTTAAAATCGGTAATGGCCAGCCTGCCGCGGCGGGTAGGAAGACACCGGTTTTGAAAGCTCCACGACAGCTGTCAAAGAAGGGACACCCAAAAATTTCTTTGTGCCTTTTGTACTTTTTTGTGGCTAAATCTCAGCATGTCTTTGCTGAACGAAATCGAACCACTCAAACAAACCGCGCTTGCGGAACTCAAAGCCGCGCCCGACCCCGCGGCGCTCGACCATGCCAAAGGCGCGTGGGTCGGCCCGCACGGCAAGTTCACCGCGCTGATGAAACAGCTCGGCACGCTCTCGAAAGAGGAAAGACCCGCCGCCGGAAAACTGATCAACGCCGCCAAGATCGAACTCGAAGCCGCGCTCGCGGCTCGCCGCGAAGAGCTTGAACTGACCGCCGCGCTGCCCAAAGAGCCGACGGATTTCAGCCTGCCCGGACGCCGCCGCACGCTCGGCAAACTTCATCCGCTCACACAAGTCACCGAAGACATCGTGCGGGCATTCCGCAAGATCGGTTTCGCTGTCGCCGATGGACCGGAGATTGAGGATGAGTATCATTGTTTCGATGCCCTCAACACCCCCGCCGATCATCCCGCGCGCGACATGCAAGACACGTTCTACCTGGCAAAGCCGGTAGTGGGGCAGGCGTCCCCGCCTGTCACCGTCGCTTCGGGCGTCCCGCCTGAAGGCAAACAACCACCAGCCGGCACGGCCGGTGGGACTACGGCAGGCGGGACGCCTGCCCCGCTACTGCTCCGAACGCACACCAGCTCCGTCCAGATCCGCGTAATGAAATCCCAGCCGCCGCCCGTGCGCATCATCGTGCCGGGCCGGGTGTATCGCCGCGACAATGCCGACGCCACGCATAATCCCACCTTCCACCAGATTGAGGGGCTTTACGTGGACAAGAACGTCACTGTCGGCGACCTCAAGGGCACGGTCGAGTTCGTCTTCCGCGAACTGATGGGTGACGACGTGAAGATTCGTTTCCGTCCGCACTACTTCAGCTACACCGAGCCGAGCTACGAGATTGATTTCACCAACGCGCTCGTAAAGAAGATGGGCAAGGACTGGCTGGAGATCGCCGGCTGCGGCATGGTGCATCCGCAGGTGTTCGAGACCGTCGGCTACGATCCCGAAGTCTGGACCGGCTGGGCGTTCGGCTTCGGCATCGAACGCATCGCCATGCTCCGTTATGGCATCAACGACATCCGCCTCTTCTACGAAAACGACGTGCGGTTCTTGAAGCAGTTTTAAGCCGGACACGGCCAACCCAGGAGCAAACACGCGAAACTCCTGGAACGAATCCTCCTCGGCCCCACCGACGCGAACATTCCTTTTGACGGGCTGTGTCATTTGTTGCACCGGATGGGGTTTGAGAAATGCGCATTCGGGGCAGCCACCGCATTTTCGCGCGGGACGGAATCGAGGAAATTCTGAATCTTCATCCCAAAGGCGCGAACGCACGTTGCATTGACTCAGGAATTGACTTCCGGTTGGCTCACGACTGACGCAACAATACCGGCAAACGCTGGATCAACGATGAACACTTCATTTCTCACTCCGCCTCCGCTGCGTCGGCGTAAATGGCTGCGCCGGGCCGGGTGGGCGTTGCTTGCCTACACCTTGATTGGTTTCCTGATTTTGCCGCCCATCATCCGCGCCGTGGCGGTGAAGCAGTTGTCCAAACAGCTTGACCGGGAGGTTTCGATCCAGAAGTTGCGGCTCAATCCGTTTGTTCTCTCGGCCACTGTGCGCGGGTTGCTCATCAAGGACAAGGACGGCGAACCGTTCATTTCGTGGGATGAGGTTCGTGTGAATTTTCAGATCACCTCGTTCTTCGGCAAGCCGTGGGTGTTCGAGGAAGTCAGCACGACCAAACCTTTCGTGCGTGTGCAAGTCAACAAGGATTACACGCTGAACTTTACCGACCTGATTACGAAGTTCACGCCCACCAACACACCGGCAACGCCGCCGAAGCCGTCCAAACCGCTCGCCCTTCGTATCAGCCGGCTGCAGATCGGCGGCGCCACGGCGTCTTTCACCGACCTGACGCCGCGCACCCCGTTCGCGCGCGTGTTTGGGCCGCTGGATGTGACGCTCACGAATTTCCGCACTGATCCGGACAACAGAAATCCCTATTCCTTCAATGGCACGACCGATGCCGGGGAGAAATTCGCGTGGCGCGGATATTTCTTCCTCGACCCGCTGCGCTCACAGGGTGAGTTCGCACTGCAAAACATCACGCTCACCAAATACGCGCCGCTCTACGAGGACTTCGTGCGCTTCGTCGTCAAGGACGGGACGGTGGACGTGGGGGCAACGTACCGCTTTGAACTCAGCGCCAGCAACCGCGTCGCGTCCGTGACCAACGCCGCGTTCGCGCTACATTCCTTCAAGCTCGCCGACCCGGGCAGCGGCACGAACATCGTCGAGTTGCCGGAATTTGCCGTGTCCGGTGCGAGCGTGGATGCGATGGCCCGCACCGCGGAAATCAATTCAATCACCAGCGACGGCGGAAGACTACGGCTGCGTCGCAACGCCGACGCGGCGTTGAACGTGGTTGAACTTTCCAAACCTGCCGACGGAGCCACCAACGCGCCCGGCGGCATCCTCCTGCTGTTGCGTTCCGTCACCAATGCGGTCGCCATGCTCTTGAGCAGCACGAACGCCTGGAACGGCGTCATTCGCGAGGTGAATCTGACCAACGGCGCGGTGAGCCTCGAAGACCTCGTGAACTCCCGACCGGCGCGGCTGGAACTTGACAACATTTCACTCACCGCCAAGAACATTTCCAACGTGCCGGGCACCAACCTGACCGCCACGCTTACATTGCGTTGGAACACCAACGGCACAGTCAAGGTGGATGCCGAGACGTCGTTCGCTCTGCCGACCGCCGACGTTCAGATCACGTTGGACAAACTTGAATTGAAACCGCTCGACCCGTATCTCGAGCCCAAGGTCAACGTGTTCATCCTCGACAGCAAATTGAGCCTCACCGGCAAGCTCCGCCTGCGCACAGCCACCAGCGGACTGCCGGAAGTGACGTTTCAAGGCGATGCACGGCTGGATGATTTTGCGAGCGCGGACGGCGTGCTGGCGGAGGACTTGTTGAAGTGGAGTTCGGTGCGCGTGTCCGGCCTGGACGCAAACCTGAATCCGCCCGCGGTGACCATCAAGGAAATCGCGGTGGACGACGCCTACGCGCGCGTCGTGATTGAAACCAACGGCACGATCAATTTGCTCGCGGCGTTGCACATCGAGAATACGAACGCGCCCGCGCCAGCGGCGGAGAAACCGGCGAAATTCAAACGCGCAAACAAAACCGCCGTCGCCACCTCAGTTCCCGCTCCTGAAACGAACGCGCCGACGGCCCGTTCGCTGCCAAAGATCTCCATCGGCAGCGTGGTATTTTCCAACGCGCAATTGCGCCTCACCGACCGTTCGATCACCCCGGCGGTCAACATGGCGATTCAACAACTGGGCGGCACGATTTCCAGGCTCTCCTCCGATGAGCTTCAGCACGCGGACGTGAATCTGCACGCCAAGGTAGACAACGGTGGCCCGGTCGAAATCACCGGCACCATCAATCCGCTCGGCAAGAACCTGACCATGGATTTGAAGATTACGATGAAGGACGCGGATTTGACGCCAACCAGTCCGTATTCGGGAAAGTTTGCGGGCTATCGCATCGCCAAGGGCAAGCTGGGGGTGGATTTGGCCTACAAGATCAGCGACCGCAAGCTCGCGGCGAAGAACCTGATCATTCTCGACCAGTTCACTTTCGGCGAAAAGGTTGACAGCCCCGACGCGACCAAGCTGCCAGTCAAACTCGGCGTGGCCGTGCTGAAAGACCGCAATGGCCGGATTGAACTCGACGTGCCGGTGGAAGGCAGCCTTGACGACCCGCAATTCCGGCTCGGCAAAGTCATCGGCCGCGCGATTCTCAACGTCATCACCAAAATTATCACGTCGCCGTTCGCGGTGCTCGGTTCGCTCTTCGGCGGCAAGGGCGAGGAAATCAGCTACCAGGATTTCCCTCCGGGCAGTTCGCTGCTCCTGACCGACGGCAAGTCCAAGCTCGATTCGCTGGCCAGTGGCCTTTACGAACGGCCCGCGTTGCAACTCGAAATCGAGGGCAGCGTGGACCCGGACGCCGACCGCAAGGGTTTGCGCCAGGTCCGGCTCTATCAGCAACTGCGCACGAAGCAATGGATGTCCCTCCGCAAGTCCGAGCGCGCGACCGCGACGTCGGAACAAATCACCCTCGCGCCGGAAGATCGGGCCAAATGGGTGACAACCCTTTACGTCACTGCGCTGGAGAAAGGCGACATGGCGTTGACGCGACCGACGACAAATCAAATCGCCAACATTGCGGCAGAAATACCGCCGACCGCGTCCCGACGCCCGGCCGAGATGCCGAGAGGTGCCGCCGCGCTGCTGCGCCCGCCGAAGCCGGGGAAGGAAATTGTGGACGCGGGCGTTGCGTCCACGCCGTCGCCGGCCGGCGGTGGCGAAGCCCGCCCCGCTGCGGACGTGAACGAGATGGCACAAGCTTTGATGGATGCAATGGTTGTCACCGACGCCGACCTCGCGACCCTCGCCGCCGACCGCGCCAAGGCTGTGCGTGAATACATTCTCCAAAGCGGCAAAGCCGAGGCGGAACGGATTTTTCTGACCGAGAACCAGCCGGGCGGCGTGAAGAACACCGGCAGCCGGGCGTATCTGCAACTCAAATAAGTTTCGCCCGGACGGTAAGCCCCGAGTGTTTCGTTCGATTCTTCTGGGTGCTTCCTACCGGCCGTTGCCGGCGGACTTCACTTCCCGGCATAGTTCGGCGAGGGCTGCGTGAACGATGCGGCCCGTTTCCGGACCGCAGGAGTTGATCTCGCCGTAAGCGTGACCCTTCGCACCGTAGAGATACGGCGGGTTCACGTCCCATTCGCTCTTCGGAATCATGTGGCCAAGCTCGTCATTCGCCAGGCCGAAGACGAACTTGATCCGCCCGGGCATGAGTTCGCGCAACGGCGGCACCTCCAGCGGTTCGATGTCGAAATCAGCGCCCGGCGGATGCTCGATTCCCCCATTGACGATCTCCGGATAAATCTCGCCCGGCACGCAGGCGATACTGGCCTCACCAATTGTGATAAGCGCGACTTCGGTGCGCGTTTTTTCCAATGTGAGTGTCCGCGATCCATCAACCCCAGCAACGCCGCCGCGAGAAACAGTTTTGTTGTGCACGGGTATTTCGATGGTGCGGGCGCGGATGCCGATCGGCGCAATGTCCGCCGGCGCGGGGGTGTTTTCCGCGAGCCTGGGCAGGACGCGCGCGGCGAGTTGGTATCCGACGGCGCGGGATTTGTCATGCGAAGGTTCTTTGTAGTCCTGCTGCAAATACGGATCGCGCACGGTCACAACCGGGTGGGTGGTCATCAGACCGCCCACCGCACCGTTGGTGAAAAGGTGGATGCCGACGACGCCCGGTCGAAAACATTTTCCCGTTGTGAGCGAAACCGCGCTCCAGCGTGTCACGCAGGTAACCGCAATAGTCCGCCGTGATTTCGGGGTTGTTGCTCCAAGGCGTTTCCGGGGACAATTCCATTCTGGCTGCTGCTTGGATGGTTGTCAAAGCGCCGTCAAAGTCAAACGGCTTGCGACCGCGCGGCAGGCCTGCCATGTTTCAATAAGGCCGGGCGCGAATGTATTATTCGTTTGAATCGTCCGGTCGCAAAACAGATCAAGTCATGGCCACAGAACCACTGAAGGTCCTGCTCATCGAGAACGACGACGCGTTCGCCCGCACCGTCTGTGGAATGCTCGACCAGGCGCGCGACACCGTGGCTGATGTCGTCACTGTCACTTCGCTGGCCGAAGCCATTGCCCGTCTCGTGCAGGATCCGTTCGGGGTGGTGCTGCTCGATTTTTTTCTCCCGGATGGCGCGGGGTTGCTGAACATTTCCTTGCTGAAGGAACAGGCGCCGCACGTGCCGGTGATCGTGATCGGCGCGGCGGACGACGAAACACTGTCCCTCGAAGCCGTGCACGCGGGCGCGCAGGATTATCTGGTGAAGGGCCAGCTCACTCCGAGCTGGCTGCTGCGTTCGATCCGTTACACCGTCGAGCGGCACGAAGCGGACATGGCGTTGCTGGCGGCCGAGGGAAAATATCGGGGAATCTTCGATCATCTGGCGGAGGGGATTTTCCAAACCACGCCCGAGGGTCGCTATTTGATGGCCAACGCGGCGCTGGCCCGCATCCACGGCTATGCCACGCCGGAGGAGTTGATGACGAGCGTCACGGACATCGGCCGCCGGCTTTACGTGCAACCGGGCCGGCGCGATGAATTCGTCCGCATCATGCAGGAGCACGACACGATCGCCGGTTTCGAGTCTCAGGTTTTCCGCAAGGACGGCAGCATGATCTGGATTTCGGAAAACTGCCGCGCCATCCGCGACGCCGGCGGCCGGTTGCTTTACTACGAGGGCACGGTCGAGGACATCACGCAACGCCGGCAGGCGGAAGAAAACCTGCGCGATTCGGAGACGCTTTACCATTCGCTGGTCGAAACCATCCCCCAAAACATCTTTCGCAAGGACACGCAGGGCTGCTTCATTTTCGCCAACCAGCGTTTTTGTAATCTCTTGGGCAAGAAGCTGGACGAGATTGTCGGCAAGATGGATTTCGATTTTTTTCCCGAGGAACTCGCCAGGAAATATCGCGACGACGACCGGCGCGTGATGGAAACCGGCCAGGCGTTTCAGACGATCGAAGAGCATCAGGAGCCGGGCCGGGAAAAAATGTTTGTGCAGGTGGTCAAGACGCCGCTTTACGACGCCACCGGCTGGACCATCGGCGTGCAAGGGATTTTCTGGGACATCACCAAAGAGCGGCAGATGGAGGAAAACCTTCGGAATTCCGAGGCGCTTTACCACTCCCTGGTCGAGGTGATGCCGCAGTGCATTTTCCGCAAGGACCTCCAGGGACGCTACATCTTCGCCAATCCGCAGTTCTGTAAAATGCTGAACCGCCCGCTGGATCAGATTCTCGGACGGACGATTTACGATTTTCTGCCGCGGGAACTCGCGGAAAAGCGCGACCAGGACGATTTGTCGGTCATCCGGGGCGGCAAAATCTTCGAGCAGATCGAGGAAAGCAAATTCCTAAGCCACGAGCGTCGGTTCATTCACGTTTTGAAGATGCCCATTTTCGACGCGAACGGCAAAGTGGTAAGCCTGCAAGGAATGTTCTGGGACATCACGGAGCAGAAAATGGCCGAGGAACGAATTCACCAGGCCAATGCCGAACTCGCCCGCAGTCAGGAGGAGTTGCGCGTGAAAAACGCGGTGATGGAGGACGACCTCAAGATGGCGCGGGAAATTCAACTGGCCATGCTGCCGCAGCAGTTGCCGGCTTTCCCACGCAACGCCGCGCCGGCGGAAAGCGCGTTTCAATTCACGCACCGCTATCATCCCAGCGGCACGGTGGGCGGGGATTTCTTCAGCGTCACGGCGCTCTCGGACACGGAGGCGGCGGTGTTCATCTGCGACGTGGCCGGGCACGGCGTGCGGTCGGCTTTGGTGACGGCGATGATCCGGGCGCTGGTGGAGGGGCTTCGCCCGTTGGCCCACGAGCCGGGTCGGTTCATGACCAAGTTGAACTCTGAACTGTTCGCCATCCTCAAACATACCGGCACGCCGGTGTTGACGACGGCGTTTTGCCTCGTGGCCAATTCCAGCACCGGCAAAGCGCGTTACGCCAACGCCGGCCATCCCAAGCCGCTGCACATCCGGCGCGGCGCGGGCAAAGTTGAGACGCTCAAGAATGCCTCGGGCAGAAACCAGCCGGCGCTCGGCCTGTTCGAGCAGGCGCATTACCAGACTTCCCAAGCGACGCTCGCGCCGCACGACCTGGTGATGTTGTTCACCGATGGGCTTTACGAGGTTCACGCCGCCAATCAGGAACTTTACACCGAAGACCAGCTCGCCACCGCCGTGCGGAAGCGGCTGCCATCACCCGCGGCTCAATTGTTCGATGAAGTGTTGAACGAAGTCCGGGATTTTGCCGCGAACCATGAATTTGATGACGACGTCTGCGTGGTCGGGATGGAATTCGTCGGATCGCCGGGAAATAAATGACGCGGATCGAAAGAAAAAACTGGCGGCGGCGGGCAACTCCCGTTTTAATGTTTCTGGCCTTGGCTACGATGACCGTAACAAAACAACTTAACTGAGCGAATGTCCCATGGACCTGCATCACCCCATCCTGCGTGAGTTTCCCGAACACCGCGAAACCATCAAACGGCTTAAGAGCGACCAACACTTCCGCCACCTCTACGATGAATACCACCGGCTCGATGACGAAATTTGTCGCATCGAAGAAGAAATAGACTTCGCCACCGACCAGGAAACCGAGGAGTTGAAGATGCGCCGGGCGAAGTTGAAGGATTACATCTATCACCTCATCCGCCACGCCCCCGCTCCCTGCCCTACGTGTCAGGGATCAGGCGTGGCGAACTAAGAACTGATAGGGACGCGTTCCACCGCGTCCCTGCCTTTGCAGCAACGCTCGACGCCCACCGGGCGCGACTTGGCGCTCGCGTTCAATCATTTCCATCCGCAGCCGGCATTGACCTTTGCGCAAACCGGTTTGCTGGGTCATGATTTGTTCATGAAAACATTGACCCTTGGTTTACTATTGCTGGGCTTCGCCACCTCGACCTTCGCGCTCGATAAAGCGGAACTGGACCACCGAATCCACAAGCTCACAGCCAAATTCGAGTCCCTGCAGTCGAATCCGGGAAAGCGCGTTCCCGCTGACATGCTTCGCTAGGCCAAGGGCGTCATCCTGCTGGACTGCACCAAGGCCGGCTTCATTTTCGCCTATCAAGGCGGCCGCGGTGTGGCGTTGGTCAGGGACCTAAAGACGGGGAACTGGAGTCCTGCGGCATTCGTCCACGCCAACGAAGCCAGCCTGGGACTTCAAGTCGGCGGCGAAAAAGTTTTTTACGCGATTCTCCTCATGCACACCAACGCTGTGCGCATGTTGACCGATGCGAAGATCAACTTCGCCGGCGAAGCGCGCGGCACCGCCGGCGATGCCAGCGCAGGTGAAGAAGGGAAAATCTCACTCACCGAACATCCGGTGCTCGTCTATAACGACCGCGCGGGACTCTACGGCGGCGCGGCCATCAAAGGCGGCGCGATCTCGGCCGACGATGAGGCCAACCGAATTTATTACGATCAATTCGTGTCCATGCAGGACATCCTGTTCGACAAAAAGGTGAAGGCGACCGACAGCGCTTTAGAACTGGTCAAGCGGCTCACCGAACATTCGAAGAAGAAGTAGCTTGCCGAGGATTTAGCAAGGCGATGCCCGCGATTGCGGCGCTCCACCTTTTTTACTCCACAAACTTCAGCACGCGGGATTTCTCGGAGCGCTTGCGCTGGTTCTCATCGAGGATTTTTTTGCGCAGACGTAAATTTTTTGGCGTGGCTTCCACGTATTCGTCCACGTCAATGTACTCGATCGCGCGTTCGAGGCTGAGCTTGAGCGGCGAGTTAAGTTGAATGCCCTTGCCGTCCCCTTGTGAGCGCATGTTGGTCAATCGCTTTTCCTTGACCGGGTTCACGGGAATGTCGTTCTCGCGGGCGTTCTCGCCGACGATCATGCCCACGTAAATCGCGTCGCCGGGCTCGACCATCAGCCGGCCGCGTTCCTGCACCATGTTCAGCGCGTAGGACGTCGCGTCACCCGCCTCCATGCTGACGAGCGAGCCGTTTTTGCGCGCCGCAATCTCACCGCAATCCGGGCCGTATTCATGAAACAGATGGCTCATCACGCCCATGCCCTTGGTCGTATTGACGAGGTCGGTCTCGAAGCCGATCAGGCCGCGCATGGGCACGAGGGCTTCCACGGAAACCTGATTGCCGACGTGGTTCATGTTCGTGATTTGCGCCTTGCGACTGGAAAGATTTTCCATGACCGAGCCAAGACAATCGTTCGGAACTTCCACGAACAGTTTTTCAATCGGCTCCAACGAGTTGCCGTTGGCGTCCTTTTTCCAGAGCACTTCGGGCCGGGAGACGAGGACTTCGTGGCCTTCACGACGCATTTGCTCGACGAGAATGGCGATCTGCATTTCGCCGCGTCCGCTGACGGCAAAGATTTTCGGGTCGTTCGTTTGTTTGATCTTGAGGGCGACGTTCGTGCGCGTCTCCTTCACCAGCCGTTCCCAAATGTGGCGGGCGGTGACGAGCTTGCCGTCCTTGCCGGCAAGCGGGCCGTCGTTGACGGCGAACTCCATCTGGATCGTCGGCGGATCAATCGGGATGTACGGCAGCGCGGCGCGGGCTTCGGAATCGCAAATGGTTTCGCCGATGAATACGTCCTCGAAGCCGGTTAGCCCCACAATGTCGCCGGCGTGGGCTTCCTGGACCTCGATGCGCTTCATGCCTTCAAAGTGGAAGATCGCGGTGATCTTGCCCTTGGTGATCCGGCCTTGACCGTGGCGGCAGATGGCTTCGTCGCCGAGCTTGACCTTGCCTTCGTAGATTTTTCCAAAAGCGATACGGCCGAGGTAATCGCTGTAATCCAGGTTCGCAACGAGCACCTGGAAGCCGACGCCCGCCTTCGCGCGCGGCGGCGGAATATGTTTCACGATGGCGTCGAAGAGCGGCTCCATCGTGCCGCTGACGTGTTCGAGTTCCGTCTTGGCGTAGCCGCCTTTGGCCGAGCAATAGATGAACGGGAAATCGAGTTGCTCGTCGGTGGCGTTGAGCGACTCGAACAACTCGAACACTTCGTCGAGGACTTTCTTCGGGTTCACGTTGTCGCGGTCAATCTTGTTGATGACCACGATGGGCTTCGCGCCGGCTTCCAGCGCCTTGCGCAGCACGAAGCGCGTCTGCGCCTGCGGGCCGTCGGCGGCGTCCACCACCAGCAGCACGCCGTCAATCATGTTCATGATGCGCTCGACTTCGCCGCCGAAATCCGCGTGGCCGGGCGTGTCCACGATGTTGATGTGGTAATTCTTGTATTTGAACGCGGCGTTCTTGGCGCGGATGGTGATGCCCTTTTCCTTTTCCAGGTCCATCGAGTCCATGAGCCGCTCCTCCTGCGACTCGTGCTGGTTGGCGCGGAAGGTGCCGGATTGTTTGAGCAGGCAATCCACGAGCGTGGTCTTGCCGTGATCAACGTGCGCGATGATCGCGATATTTCGGATGTGCTGCATATCAAATGTCACCGACTTCCTCACCCCGTCATAATAACCGACGCACTCAACGGATGCGACCGGGAAACGCTGTCCCGCTGATGCGGGACGGCGACTGCGACGCTGCGGGTTCTGCCGGGATGTATAGGATGCGGATTTGCCGCCAAAGGTCAAGCTGCGTGTGGCAAAATGTCGGTTGGTCGCAAGAAAGGGCAGCTTGCCGCGCCAAAAAAACGCGGTTTATACCGGTACGACGGTATTGCCGAAAGCACGACGGTAAGTTTGGCAGGGCTCGCAATCGTCTGAGAGCCAAACGCGGCAGGCAGGGAGTAACGCGCCCCACCACCAGATTCAAACCCGGAAGTCAGACGATGGACTTCCGTTTTATGCTTTGTCGCAAGTGCTCAGTCCAGTTTGGAAATCGGAAACGCCTTCTGCGTGCATTTCTCGCACAAAATGCCTTTCGGCCCTTCAGAGTAACCTCCGTCGCTCAACTTGATCACCACGCCGCAGCCGCCACAATGCGTGGGTTCGTACGCAGGCGGGTTCTCCAGCTTCACGAAGTTGTATTCATTCGTGCCGTACGAGACGTAAATCTCGGTCGGAAAGGACTCGCGGCACTGGGGACAGGTCTGCCAGCCACCAGGATGACCTTCGCCGTGGTGGAAGGCGCAAAGCGTGTAGCGGCGGTGATTGCGATGGCAACTGTTTCGTGCGTAGGAGAAGAGCACGTAGTTGTCCTCGTCGTCGCAAATCCACTGGCCACAACACTCGGTCCGGATGAGTCCGCCGCGTTTGCCGCACAGCCCGCAGCGTGGGGCGTCAGAATTCAACTCTTGTGACTTGCCGGGCTTGGTCTTTCGGACAACTGGTTTTCTCATAGCGTTCCTTTGAAGGCGCGACCAAGGTGGGCGGGAAGCAAGGCAGCCAACTTGGCGATGGCCTGCCCCTTATTATTTACGGCGGTCTCGGCTTTCTTCATATCACTTCGCCCGCGTGCTTCTCGCGGGTCTTTTGCGGCTTCTTCACCTTTGCCGCCTTTTCTTCTTCTGCTGCGCGCTCCAGGTTCAAGGCCAGCAGCCGTTCCAAAATCTGTTCGTCGCTGAGATTGGCTGGCCAACCGTAGGCGGCGGCCACGGCGGCGTCCAGTTTCTTGTGGGCGAGGTCAAGCCAGGCGGGGCGTTCGTTGTAAAGATTCGTGAGCGTGCGTTTTTTCAGCTTGGCGGCGCAATCGGCGTCGCGCGGTGCCAGGCGCGGATAACGCACCGTGCCGATCAGGTAGGGCGGGCAGTCCTCTGCCCGCCGCTCTTTGGATGCGGACGACGGCGCGCACGGAGTGACGCGCCCTACCTCGCGAATGGTCGTTTTGTCAATGTAACGATCCCACGGGCCGCCCACGCTGCCGGGAAATTCCAGGTAGCGCGTTTCCGTCCATTCGGGCGGATTGAGCCAGTGTTCGCGCAATTCGTTCAACTCCTGCGCGGCGGCGGCAATCGCGGCGCGATGATCGTCTGGCGTGAGTGGCGCGCGACCTTCAGGTCGCTTCACCGTGGCCTGCAATTCGGACGTCGAAGCGGCGTGAACGCGAATGGCGGTTAGATTAGGCCCAAAGTTTTCTTGCCGAGTCGTTTGCGGCGAGGCGGGTGTGGGAGGGTGCTGAAGATCATTTGCCGGCTCCACC
>JALOTT010000067.1 GCA_025457745.1 Verrucomicrobiota bacterium | reverse complement strand
CTTATCTCCGACAACGCTGGCGGCTTACGGCGCGACTTTGATCGCGGTCAGTTCGGTATTCAACGGCCTTGGCCGGTTCATGTGGGGTGGTCTGTCCGACCGTCTCGGCCAACTCAACACCTTCCGTTTCATGCTCGCCACCCAAATCCTGGCCTTCGGTGCGCTGCTGTTGACCGGCAACCCGTGGTTGTTCGGCGCGCTGATCTGTTACATTCTGCTTTGCTACGGTGGCGGTTTCGGTGTCATGCCCTCGTTTGTGCTGAATACTTTTGGGGCTTCGCGAATGCCAGTGCTTTACGGTTGCATTCTAACTGCGTGGTCGGCCGCCGGCATCGTCGGCCCGCAAGCCATCGCCTGGCTCAAGGACCATTACGGATTGGGCGCTGCCAACCATGCTTTTGCCCTTGGCATCGGCTTGATGGCGCTGGGTTTTTTGCTCTCGCTGTTTTTGACTGTCGCGCCGCGCGGTGGTAAGAATCTCCCACATGACTGACTTTCTGACCGCGTTGAAATCGCAGCCCCTGCTCGCCGATGGGGCAATGGGGTCGTATCTCTTCGAGCTGACGGGACGGTTGTCAGAGCCCAATCACGTCTATGAAGCTTTCAATATTGAGCAGCCCGGCCTCATTGAGAAAGTCCACCTGGCTTACCTGAACGTTGGAGCGCAATGCCTCGTCACGAACACTTTCGGGGCCAACCGCGCCAAGCTGGGGGAATACGGATGGGACCGGCGGGTCGCCGAAGTGAATCGGGCCGGCGTCGGGGTCGCGCGCCGCGCAATCTCGCAGTTCCAGGCACAGAGCCGTGCCGCCGGGCCGTTTTTTGTGCTTGGTTCCATTGGTCCCACCCCGCAGGAGCTGACTGACCGGCCAGCGTTGGAGGTTTGCTATCGCGAGCAGATCGAAGCGCTAATCGAAGGCGGCGCGGACGCGTTGATTTTCGAGACCTTCAGTTCCCTGGAATAACTGGAACTGCTGATCAACCTCGTCAAATCCGTCCCCAACGCGCCACCGATCATCGCGGAGGTGACCATTCATTCTTCGACCGGCGGGGCGTTGTTTGAAACCGACCCGGTCACGTTCATCAACCGGATGGCCGGCCTGGGCGTCGAGGTTGCGGGAGTCAATTGCTGCGCGCCGTGGGATGCGAGCGCTTTCGTGGATGCCGTCGCGGACTTTGCGGCAATCCGTTCTGGGGTGATGCAACTGGTTGTGATGCCGAACGCGGGCGGATTCCAGCGCATCGGCAACCGGCTGATGACCTCCGTGAACCCGGAGTTTGCAGGCAAACTGGCCCGCAGCCTGTCTGATCGTGGGGTGCGACTGATTGGCGGCTGCTGTGAAATGCATCCGCCGCACATTCAGGAGATGCACAACTACCTGCGGTCCCGAAAAGTTGGCGAGCAATCGGTCATCGTCCAGATTCAGTCCGCACTCCCTCCCGTCGGCGATGCCGAGAAGCGGCTCAGTGGCCCGTTCTCGCGCAAACTCAAAGACAGCCAATTCGTGGTCAGCATCGAGTCGCTACCCCCGCGCGGGACGGACGGAAAAATAATTCAGCACAAGGTGGATTTCATCGCCGGGCTGGCCGCCAGCGGCCTTGCCGACGCGGTGGATTTCACCGACGGTTCGCGGGGCATCCCCCTGATTTCGCCCGGCGATTTTATTCATTTGATCCGCGACCGGCTTAACTGGACCGCCGCGACGGGCGACCGGCTGGAACTCATTCCGCATTTCACGGGGCGCGACTTGAATGTCATGGGCGTGCAAAGCCGGCTGATCGGTTATCACGCCAATCGCATTCACAACGTGCTGTTTATCACCGGCGATCCGCCCAAAATGTCCCCGACCTATCCGCGCTCCACGGCGGTGTTCGACGTGGATTCCGTGGCGCTGATCCGGCTGGCCCATTCCTGCCTGAATGCCGGTGTGGATTTCGGCGGCGTGGCGCTGGGCAAGCAGCCCGATCCGCGCACGCATTTCACCATCGGTGCCGGCATTGAACCGGAAGCGCCGGACCTGAAACGCGAACTCACCCGGTTGCAAAAGAAGATTGATAACGGCGTTGATTACATCATGACCCAGCCCGCCTTTCACCACGAACCGCTGGCGGTGTTGGAAAAGTTTCGGGGCCAGGTCCCGTTCCTGATCGGGGTGATGGTCTTGACCAGTTTTGACCACGCCCAGCGGATGGCGCGCGTCCCCGGCGTCGTTATTCCTGATGCGATTTTGAAGCGGTTTTCCGCCGTGGAGAGCCTTGCGGATCAGGCCGCCGTTGGTCGGGAAATCGCCGCCGAACAAATCCGCCGGCTTGTTCGCGAAGGTTGGGCGGGCCTCTACCTGATGTCCACTGCCACTACGAGTGGCACGCTGGACGTGCTTCGCGCCGGGTTGCAAAAGTAGGGGGCACATTCCCAAATCATGAAATAAGGGTAGTGGTGGGGCGCGTCACTCCGTGCGCGCCGTCCGGCCCGTCGGAAGCAAACGACGGCGCGCACGGAGTGACGCGCCCTGCCTTGCGGCTCATGCGGAGGAAGTTGGAATGGGCACTCGACATTCCGCCCTCCTGCCAATACTCAATTCACCACGTTCTGCGGCTGGCCGGCGAGGAAGGCGCGGACATTTTCCACGGCGATGCGCATCAACCGGGCGCGGGCGGCGCGGGTGGCCCAGGCGTTGTGCGGCGTGATGATGCAATTCTTCGCGCGCAACAATGGATGATCGGCGGTTGGCGGCTCGACTGACAAAACGTCCAGACCGGCACCGGCGATTTCCCCCTCGTTCAACGCATCGGCCAGCGCGCGTTCGTCCACGAGCGGTCCGCGACTGGTGTTCAGTAAGAACGCCGTGGGCTTCATCGCGGCGAGGCGTTGAGCGTTGATGAGGCTTTTCGTTTGCGGCGTCAGCGGACAATGCAGGCTCACCACGTCGCTCTCGCGGAAAAGCGTTTCCAGTTCAACGAACCGAACGAAAGGCGGGCTGTTTTTGTGCGAGGGGTTGTGCGCCAGCACGCTCATGCCAAACGCGCGCGCCACGTCCGCCACCGCGCGGCCAATGCGACCAAACCCGACGATGCCCATCGTCAATCCGGCCAGTTCCACGAGCGGAAAGTCGCAGTAAGAGAAATCCGGCGACGCTGTCCAACAGCCCGCGCGCACACCGTCGGCATGGTGGCCAACGTGATGCGTAAGTTCGAGGAGCAGGGCGAAGGTGCTCTGAACCACGGATGTTGTGCTGTAAGCGGGTACGTTGGTTACCGGGATGCCGCGTTCGCGCGCCGCCGCGAGATCCACCACATTCGTGCCGGTGGCAAGCACACCGATGTATTTCAGCTTCGGCAAACGCTCGAGGTCGGCGCGGGTCAGGACGGCTTTGTTGGTGAGAATAACTTCCGCCTTGGTGGCACGGCACAGAATTTCTGCCGGCGGCGTGCGGTCGTAAATCTCGCACGCTCCGAGCGCCTTGAGCGCGTCCCAACTCAGGTCGCCGGGGTTCAGCGTGAATCCATCAAGGACAACAATATTCATCGAGAGTGCAGACATTCATGTGCGATGGATTCTAGTCTTGCTCCCAGCTGGCGCAAGAAGTGAGGCTGGATGGCTCAAGCTAAAGCTTGGACTCCAACGAGAGAGCCATAGAATGGGCTCATGATGCGACATTGCTGGAAGTGCGGGCGGGAATACAAAATGGCTGGCTCGCCCGGACGTTCCGAAACTTGCGAGTGCGGTGCAGACTTGAAGGTGTGCCTGAATTGCGTGAGCTACGATCCGAAGGTGGCCTACCAGTGCCGCGACCGGCGCGCCGATCCGGTGGAGGAAAAGCACCTGGCCAATTACTGCGAGTATTTCGAACTGGCGCGGCGGGTGTTTGCGGCCCCGAAGGAGGAAACGGGACGCGCGGCGAAGGCGCGGGCGCAGCTTAAGGATTTGCTGGGAGAATGAGACGGAATTTGCGATTTACGCGCCCGCATGGATGAGAGGGCCGGTCGCGATCTAATAACCTGCCTGCTTATTTCCCGGCGCCGGTGGAGAAACTCAGGGAGTCGCGCAGGCGTCTGTTGTCGCCGGGAATCCTTGCAGCGACAGGTTTGCTTCATTTGAGGAGTGACAGATACACAACAAGCCGAACTCGCTCCTCACGGTGCGTTTGGTGACCCAACCTGCGGCTTTCGCCGGGCGCTAGACTCCGCTGAAAACTTGGAGATTCCGCAGCGCGTTGTAATACCAGAACCCCGCGGTCGGGCTTACCTGGTTGCCACCCGTTCGCCCGTGGATTCACCGTTCCATTTTTCTCAAAAAACTTGTTGCACAACGGTTTTGCTTTGCTAGTCTCTGCGCTCCGATTCGCCGGGTGGCGACGGACAGCATGTTCGTGGGCCGATAACTGAAGCCCCTGCGGGGCCAGGATTAATGGTCCGCCTGCTCCAAGAGTTGCTGACTTGGATTTATTTTATGCCAGTTAAAACTTTTAGACCGCTAACGCCGTCTCTACGCTACGTGACGTTCGCTGATTTCAGCGACCTCACGAAGTTCAAGCCGGAGAAGAGCCTGGTCGAGATTCGCAAGAAGACCGGCGGGCGCAATCATTTTGGTCGCGCCACCGCGCGCGGCATTGGCGGCGGCCACAAGCAGAAAATCCGCTTCGTGGATTTCAAGCGCAACAAACATGGCGTGGAAGCGACCATCGCGGCCATTGAATACGACCCGATGCGTTCGGCGCGGCTGGCGTTGCTGCAATACAAGGATGGCGAGAAGCGTTACATCATCGCGCCCGTCGGAATCAAGGTTGGTGGCAAAGTCATGAGTGGGCCGTCGGCTCCGCCGGATATTGGGAATTGCCTCCCGCTGAAGACCATTCCGGTTTCGTCGGCGATTCATAACATTGAAATTACGCCCGGTCGCGGGGGCCAGATGGTGCGCACGGCGGGCGGCTCGGCAACATTGATGTCGCGCGATGAGGGTTACGCGCAGATTCGTTTGCCCTCCGGAGAAATTCGCCGGTTCAACGAAGAATGTTATGCCACCATCGGTCAAGTCGGCAATCCGGAGCATGAGAATGTCATTCTCGGCAAGGCGGGTCGCTCGCGGCATCGGGGCATCCGCCCGATCACGCGTGGCGTGGCGCGCAATCCCGTGGATCATCCAAATGGCGGCGGTCAGGGCAAGAGCAAGGGCGGCGGCGGCTGGCAGCAACTGACTTCGCCGTGGGGCTTTGTGGCCAAAGGCGGCAAGACGCGCGCCAAACACAAATCGTCGAATCGCTTCATCGTGGTTCAACGCAATGGCCGGATTATGAAGCATAAGTAAGTTATGGGACGCTCGATTAAAAAAGGTCCGTTTATTGACGGTCACCTGCTGGAGAAAATCCAGAAGGCGAAGAGCACGAATCAAAAGACGCCGATCAAGACGTGGTCGCGGCGCTCCATGATCACGCCGGATTTTGTGGGCCTGACTTTCACCGTGCATAACGGAAAGATTTTCAATCCCGTCTTCGTGACGGAAAACATGGTGGGCCACCGGCTCGGTGAATTTTCGCCCACGCGCGTGTTCAAGAAACACGGCGCGCACACGGCCAAGGCGGAGGTGAAATAACATGCAAGTCCACGCGATCCTCAAAAACATTCCGATGTCGCCGCAGAAGATGCGCGAGGTCGTGCGGCAGATTCAGGGCCTGCCCGCGTTGGAGGCGCAGGCGGTGTTGCAGTTCGTGCCGCGCAAGGGCGCGCGGCTGGTCGCCAAAACGCTCAAGTCCGCCATTGCCAACGCCGAGAACAACAACAAGCTCAAACCGGAAGCCTTACGCGTGAAGGAAGCGGTCGCGGGCACGGCGATGCGGATCAAGCGTTTCACGCCCAAGGCGCGCGGTTCGGCGGGACCGATCATCAAGCGCCGTTGCCACGTCAGAATTACTTTGTCGGACGAATAATCAGTATGGGACAAAAAACCAATCCAATCGGACTGCGCCTCGCCGTCAACAAAGACTGGCGCTCCAAGTGGTATGCCAACAAGAAGGAATTCGGCAAGCTGCTCGGTGAGGACCGCGAAATCCGGGAGCTTTTGAAGAAGAAGCTCGAGTCCGCGTCCGTGCCGAAGATTCTCATCGAGCGCGCGGCCAGCCGATGCCGCATCACGATTCTTACCGCGCGGCCCGGCGTCGTGATTGGCCGCAAGGGCGCGGAGATTGACAAGCTCAAGGAAGAGCTGAGCAAAATGACCGGCAAGGAAATTTACGTGGACATCATCGAAATCAAAACCCCCGAACTCGATGCCCAGCTTGTCGCAGAAAACGTGGCGCTCCAATTGGAACGCCGCGTTTCATTTAGACGCGCGATGAAGAAGGCGGTTGCCACGGCGAAAGATTTTGGCGCGGACGGAATCAAGATTCGTTGCGCGGGCCGTCTGGGCGGCGCGGAACTGGCGCGGGTGGAGACCTATCACTGGGGTCGCGTGCCGTTGCACACGTTGCGCGCGAACATTGATTACGGATTCGCCGAGGCTGCGACCGTCTATGGCAAGCTCGGCATCAAATGCTGGATTTGCAAAGGTGAAAACAAGCCGCAGAAAGCTGTGGCGACGACCGAAACCGCAACGAACTGAGTTAGCGAGGATTTTTTATGGCGTTGATGCCCGAAAGAGTAAAGTACCGCAAGATGCACCGTGGCAACCGTGCGGGCATGGCACGTCGCGGCCACACGGTGGCATTTGGCGAGTACGGGTTAATGGCGCTGGAGCGGTGTTGGATGGACTCCAAGCAGATTGAGTCATGCCGTGTGGCCATTTCGCGCAACATGAAGCGCCACGGAAAAATGTGGGTTCGCATCTTTCCGCAAAAGTCATTCACCAAGAAGCCGCTGGAAACGCGCATGGGCAAGGGCAAGGCGCCGTTGGAAGGCTGGGTCGCGGTCATCCGCCCGGCCAACGTGTTGTTCGAGGTGGACGGGGTGACGGAAGCGGTTGCGCGCGAATCGCTGCGGCTGGCGGCGACGAAGTTGCCGATCAAAACGAAATTCATTTCCCGGCATCACATGAGCAGATGATGAGGTAGGGCCGACCTGCTGGTCGGCCAGGATGCGCAGCAACGCGTCCCGACCAAAAAAGATTTTATGAAATTTTCAGAGATCAAAGACATGACGCTGGTGGAGTTGACGGCCAAGAGCCGCGATTTGCGGCAGGAACGGTTCAACCTGCGTTTGCAGCAGGCCAGCGCGCAACTGGAAAAACCCGCGCGTCTGCACACGCTACGCCGCGACATCGCGCGGCTTGAAACGCGAGCATCGCAACTTCGCAACAAAGCGGCCTGAACAATTTTTGTATGTCTGAAACTGTGAATCAACCGGAAGTCGCGCGCGGCCATCGCAAGGAACGCGTGGGCGAAGTCATTTCCAACAAGATGGCCAAGACCATCGTGGTGCGGGTGCAACGGCGCTTTGCGCATGCGCGCTACAACAAGGTCGTGACCGCCTACACGAAACTTTACGCGCACGACGAAAAAACCGAGGCGAAAGTCGGCGACCATGTGCGCATTGTGGAGACGCGCCCGCTGTCCAAGATCAAACGCTGGCGGTTGGTGGCCGTGGTCGAACGCGGCAGCGGCGTGGAGCGCGTGGCGGTTTAATTGAAGTTTTATGTTGCAGATCCGTTCTCATCTCGACGTGGCCGACAACACCGGCGCGAAAGTGGCCTGGGCCATCGGCGTGCTGGGCCGCAACCAGACTTACGCCCACGTGGGCGACGTCATCAAGGTGCACATCAAGGTCGCCGCGCCGGACGGCCAGGTGAAAAAGGGCGAGGTGCACAACGCGGTGGTGGTTCGCACGCGCAAGGCGATTCGCCGCAACGACGGCTCGTATTTGCGTTTTGACAGCAACGCGTGCGTGATCATTGACCCGGAGTTGAACCCGAAGGGCACACGCATCTTCGGCCCGGTGGCGCGCGAACTGCGCGACAAGAAGTTCATGAAGATCATCTCGCTCGCGCCGGAAGTGATTTGAAGTTATGGCCAATCCTGCACATGTGAAAAAAGGCGCGGAGGTCGTGGTGATCTCCGGCGCAAACAAAGGCAAGCGCGGGCGCATCATCGCCGTCCTCGCGAAGAAGCATCGCGTCATTGTGGAAGGCGTGGCGATGATCAAGCGGCACATGCGCAAGAGCCAGCAGCATCCGCAGGGCGCCATCGTCGAGCGCGAAGGCTCGGTGCATGTTTCCAACGTGATGAGCGCCGAGGCGTTCGACGCGCGGGTGGCGAAGCGTGGCGGAGCGGCGGAGCAACCGGCCCAGGTTTGATCAAGATTTTAAGTCACGGCCAAATCCGTGACGCGAAGCAATGAAAGCCAGATTATATCAGAAATACACGAGCGAAGTGGTGCCGGCGCTGAAGGAAAAGCACAAGTACGGCAACGCGCACCAGGTGCCGCGCATGGTCAAGATCGTCGTCAACATGGGCGTGAGCGCGTCGCTGGAAAAGAACGCGGTGGAAGACGCCGCCAAGGACCTGGCGTTGATCACGGGCCGCAAGCCGGTGACCAGCAAGTCGCGCCACGACATCGCGAACTTCAAGTTGCGCTCGGGCCAGGTCATCGGTTGCCGCGTCACACTGCGCCGCGACGCGATGTATGAATTTTTCGACCGGCTGATCGCAACGGCGCTGCCGCGCATCCGCGATTTTCGCGGGCTGTCGGAGCGTTCGTTTGACGGGCGCGGCAATTACACGTTGGGCGTCGCCGACCAGACGATCTTTCCGGAGATTGAACTGGATAAAATCAAACGGCAGCAGGGCATGGACATTACGGTTGTGACCAGCGCGCGTACGAACGTCGCCGCGCTGGAGTTTCTCAAACTGATGGGCATGCCGTTCGCCGAAGGAAGATAACGTTATGGCAAAAGTTGCATGGACTGAGCGCAACAAGCGCAAAAAAGAGACGGTGATAAAATACGCCGCGATCCGCGCGGAGTTGAAAGCGAAGCACGACTACGCCGGTCTGGCGAAGTTGCCGCGCGATGCCAGCCCGTCGCGGGTGGTGAACCGCTGCTCGATGAGCGGACGGCGCCGCGGCCATTTGCGGAAGTTCGGCGTCTCGCGCCTGACGTTTCGCGAGGCGGCGCTCAACGGTTTGATTCCCGGCGTGGTGAAAGCCAGTTGGTAATTTTATGACTGATCCGATTTCTGACATGTTGACGCGCATCCGCAACGCCGGACGCGCGCTGCTGCCCACGGTGGCAATTCCCCACTCGCGCCTGAAGGAAAGCGTCGCGCAAATTCTGAAGAAGGAAGGCTACGTCGCGGACGTGGTGGTCGAGGGCAAGCCCTTCAAGACCGTCACGTTGCGCCTCAAATATCAGGGCAAGAAATGTGTGATTGAAGGCCTGAAGCGCGTGAGCACGCCCGGCCTGCGCCGTTACGTTGGCTCGGCGGAGATTCCCCGCGTGCTCGGCGGCATGGGCGTGGCCGTGATTTCCACGCCGGAGGGCGTGATGACCGGCGTCCAGGCGCGCAAGAAAAACCTGGGCGGCGAGGTGCTTTGTTACGTTTGGTGAGGACGAATTTATGTCGCGAATTGGAAAACAACCGATTGTCATCCCGCCTAAAGTAAAGGTCGAGGCGAAGGGTCAGCGCGTGCTGGTCGAGGGCCCGAAAGGCAAGCTCGACTGGGAATTGCCCAAACGCACGAGCCTGAAAGTGCAGGACGGAAAAATCGTCGTGAGCCGCGAGGGCGAAGACGCGCAGGCCAAGGCGCTGCACGGTTTGAGCCGCGCGCTGGTCAACAACATGGTCAAGGGCGTGACCGACGGTTTCGTGAAGAAACTGGAAATCCAGGGCGTCGGTTTCAAGGCCGCCGTGCAGGGCAAGGTCGTCAATCTCATCCTCGGCTATTCGCACCATATCAATTACCCGATTCCCGATCAGATCAAAGTGACCGTTGAGGAAAACACGAAGCTGACCATTGAAGGGCCGGACAAACAGGTCGTCGGCCAGGTCGCCGCCGAAATTCGCGGTTACTATCCGCCCGAACCTTACAAGGGCAAGGGCGTGCGCTACGCGGGCGAACACGTCACGCGCAAGGAAGGCAAGACCGTCCAATAACTTTTTGGAAACCACGAATGGACACGAATAAACACGAATTGGGTTTGGCAGGCAGGGCGCGTCACTCCGTGCGCGCCGCTCGTGAAATATCAGACCCAGGCGCGCACGCAGTGACGCGCCCTACTCCCAGTCATTCGTGTGCATTGATGTTCATTCGTGTTTAAGATTTGAAATGAGAACCGAAACCAAACAACGCCTCGCACAATCGCGCCACTGGCGCGTGCGCAAGAAAGTTTGCGGCACGAAGGAACGTCCGCGCATGAGCGTGTGCTTCACCAACGAGCACATCTACGTGCAGTTCATTGACGACGAGGCGGGCCGGACACTCGCGTCGGCCTCCACACGGAGCAAGGTCACGCCTGACCGCGATAAATTGGCCGCGAACGTCACGAGCGCCAAGACCATCGGCACGTTGGCCGCAAAGACGGCTATGGACAAGGGCATCAAACAGGTCGTGTTCGACCGTGGCGGTGCGCGTTATCACTGGTCCAAGCCCAAAGTGAGCAAAGAGGGCAAAGAGGGCAAGGAAGGCAAGGAAGGCAAAGAGGGCAAAGGCAAGGAAGGCAAGGAAGACAAAGGCAAAGACGCCAAGCCGGTGTACGGCAAGCTGGCCGCACTGGCCGCAGCCGCGCGCGAAGCCGGTCTGCAATTTTAACTGAACGGAGATAAATACTGTGGCAGATACCATCAAACCAGAAGGCGACACCCAGCAACTTCCGCGGCCTGCACGCGGCGGCCCGCGCGGACGGCGCAGCCGGCCCCCTGGCGACGTGCGCGAAGCGAGGTTCGAGTCGGACGGCTCGCCGGAGTTGACCGAGAAGGTCGTGTTCATCAACCGCTCCTCGAAAGTGGTCAAGGGCGGTCGCCGGTTTAGTTTTAGCGCGCTCGTTGTCGTGGGCGACAAGCGCGGTCGCGTCGGCATCGCATTGGGCAAGGCCAGCGAAGTGGCCGACGCCATCCGGCGCGGCGGTGAACTGGCGCGCACGAAGATGGTTTCCGTGTTGCTCAAGGACGCGACCATTCCGCACGAGGTGCTGTCCAGATACGGCGGCGCGAAAATATTGCTCCGTCCCGCCTCGCCCGGCACCGGCATCATTGCCGGCAAAACCGCCCGCGCGGTGCTCGAATCTGCCGGCGTGAAGGATATTTTGAGCAAATCCCTTGGCTCGAACAACGCCGCCAACGTGGTCAAAGCCACGTTGCAGGGTTTGTTGCGCCTACGCCTGCGCGAAACCATTTACCAGGGTCGCGGTCTTGAAATCAATAAGGTGGCCGCGCCCGAACCGCCCCAGGCGATTCCGCCCGCGGCCTGATTTTTTATGCGACTACACGATCTCAAACCCCAGCCCGGCGCGAAGCACCGCCGCAAACGGCTCGGCCAGGGTGAATCCAGCGGCCACGGCAAGACCAGCGGTCGCGGCGGCAAGGGCCAGACCGCGCGCTCCGGCAGTTCCATCCGTATCGGTTTCGAGGGCGGCCAGATGCCGCTCGTCCGCCGCATTCCCAAACGCGGATTCAACAACGCCCGGTTCGCCACGAACCACATTCCGGTCAACGTCGAGGTCTTGAATTGTTTTGAAGACGGTGCGCGGGTTGACGAGCAGAAGTTGCGTGCCGAGGGATTGGTAAATGGAAAGGGCGACGGTGTGAAAATACTCGGCGACGGCGAGTTGACCAAAAAACTCACCGTTAGCGCCAGCGCGTTCAGCGCGTCCGCCAAGGCGAAAATCGAAGCCAAGGGCGGCAGTTGCGAAGTCGTCAGCCGCAAACCGGCGGCGACGGCAAAACCTTAGCCGCTAATCTGACCCCATGCTCGCCGCCATCACCAACACGTTCACCAACTGCTTCAAAATCCCGGAGTTGAAGTCCCGGATCTTCTTCACGGTGTTGATGCTGGTGATTTGCCGGTTGATTGCGTTTGTGCGCGTGCCTGGCTTGGACGGCGTTGCGCTGACAAATTTTTTTGCCAGCAAGGCCCAAAGCGGTGGCGGCGGCGGGGTGCTGGGAATGTACAGTCTTTTCACCGGTGGCGCTTTGGAACATTGCGCGGTGGGTGCGCTGGGCATCATGCCTTACATCAGCGCGACGATCATCATCCAGTTGCTCACGGCGGTGATTCCGCAGTTGAGCAAGCTGGCGCGTGAAGAAGGCGGACGGACCAAGATCATTCAGTACGGCCGTTACCTGACCGTGTTGCTTTGCCTGGGGCAGGGCGCCGTGATGGCCATTGGCTGGGAACGTCCGGAAGCCATTTTCGGACAGGGCATCGGCAAGCTGGTGCTCTACGATGTTGGATGGATCTGGTGGTATCGCGTTCAGACCGTGCTGATGTTGACCACGGGGACAATGCTCCTGATGTGGTTGGGCGAGCAAATCTCCGAACGCGGCATCGGCAACGGGGTTTCGCTGGTTATCACCATCGGCATTCTGGCGCGGTTGCCTGCGGCGGTGACGGCGTTGAAGGACATGTTCTTCCCCGGTGGCGGCCTGCAAACTGAATTCAACGTTGGCCATGCGGTGGCGTTGCTTCTGCTGCTGGCTGGTGTGATCGCGGGCGTGATCGCGGTGACACAGGCGCAGCGAAAAGTCCCCGTGCAATACGCCCAGCGCG
>JALOTT010000414.1 GCA_025457745.1 Verrucomicrobiota bacterium | reverse complement strand
GCGGAAATGTGCAAACGCTTCTATGATGTCCGCACGTTTGGCGCAGTCATGTCCACCGGCTCAAACGCAGGCCAAGTGCGCGGCCCGGTTCAATTGACCTTCAGCCGGAGCATTGATCCCATCCTGCCGCTGGACTTGAGCATCACCCGCATGGCCGTGACCGAGGCCAAGGAAGCCGATGCTCCCAACCAAACGATGGGCCGCAAGAACCTCATTCCTTACGGCCTCTACCGCTGCCACGGCTTCATCAGCGCCAACTTGGCGAATGAAACTGGATTCAGTGATGACGATCTTGCACTTTTCTGGCAGGCGCTCTCGCAAATGTTTGACCACGACCGCTCCGCCGCGCGCGGCACGATGTCTCCGCAGAAACTCGTCGTTTTCAAGCACCAGTCCATCCTCGGAAACGCTCCGGCCCACAAGCTTTTCGAGCGCGTCACCGTTCAACGCAAGTCGAGTGTACCCGTTGCTCGTGCGTTCTCTGATTACGAGGTAGCCGTCAACAAGTCCGGTCTTCCGTCAGGAATCGAATTGATGGAACTGCTGTGAGCCAGGCTGCCATGTCCCAGGAACGCGAGGCGTTGCCTCTCTCGCTCCTTAACGACTACTTCTACTGCCCGCGCCGGGCGGCGTTGAAGGTTGTCGAGGGCTGGCGTTCGGCCAACGAGCACACCGAGCGCGGCGACATCGTCCACGAGCACTCAGACCTGGCAGGGTATGAGGTCGTCAAAGGCGTGATGCTCCTGCGCGCCCTGCCGGTGTTTTCCGAACGCCTCGGCCTTTCCGGCAAGTGCGACATTGTCGAGGCCGAATTCCGTTCGGCCTCGAATGTCAAATTTGAAATTTCAAATCTCAAATCCCTCAAGCCCGTCGAATTCAAGGTTGGCTGTCGCCGTGAATTTGAGAACGATGATGCTCAACTCTGCGCCCAGGCCCTTTGCCTGGAGGAAATGTTCAACGTCTCCGTCCCGCGCGGCGCGGTTTTCCACGCGCAGAGCAAACGCCGGCGCGACGTGGAATTCAACGCGGCCTTGCGCGGGCGCACGGAACAGGCCGTGACTGAATTGCGCGCCTTCCTGCCCCAATCTGAGATGTCAGATTTGAGATTTGAGATTCCCAAGCTCCCGCCCGCCCGCTACATCGCGGGCCGTTGCGAAGAATGTTCGCTCTTTGAAATCTGCCTGCCCAAAGCGACGGGCGCTGACAACCGAGCGGAGCGGTTGACCCGCGAACTATTTCAAATCTGAAATCTCCAATCGCCAGTATCAGATTACTCCGGCAAACTACCACCCATTATCAACCCTCAACCCCAACCCCGCCATGACCTACGAACGTTTTGAAGACCTGCCCGTGTGGCAAAAGGCCGCCGATCTCTATGAAGCCACGGAAGACTTGCTGGAGAACGAGTCTTTCAAAGCCACGCGCGGTTTTCGCGATCAATTGGACCGCGCCGCGCTCTCCGTTTCCAACAACATCGCCGAAGGATTCGAGCGCGGCACGACCAACGAATTGCTGGCGTTCATCTACATCGCGCGCGGCTCGGCGGGCGAAGTTCGCTCGATGCTCTGCCTTAAGGAACGCCGTGCCCGCAAGGCCAACTGGCCGGCCAATCTGAAATCTGAAATCTCAAATTTGAAATCCATTGCGGAGTCCTGCTCCCGCCAGTTGCGCGGCTGGGCGGACTCGCTGCAAAATTCGGACATCAAAGGCCAGCGGCATTTGACCGACAAATCGCGCGCCGAGGGCGACAAGAAGAAGCGGGTGACAGCTTTTGAGAAGGAGTTGCTCCGCAAGCTGCCCGCCTGGCATCCGAAGCGCAAAGAGGCGGAGGAGAGCGGCCTGATCTGAAATCTCAAATTTGAAATCGCAAAGCCGATGGCTGAAATCATCCAGAACACGCTTTACCTGACGACCAACGGGACGTTCGTCAACCGCGACCATCTCACCTTGCAGGTGGAAGTGCCGGTGTATCCGGCGGACTTGCCCCATGACGAACGCACCCGCGACAAAGCCACGGACTGGCGCAAGGTTTCAATTCCGATTCACCATCTCGAATCCCTCTGCGCGTTTGGCCCGGGGCGTGGCGGACACCAGCGTCACGCTACGTCGCGCGCAGTTTCGCGCGGCAGACGTTCCGGCGCGTTGCGCCGCCATTGCGCGGGCCATCATCGCTGGCAAACTTCAGAACAGCCGCAACAGTCTCTTGCGCGGCGCAAGAGAATCTGAAATCTCAGATCTCAAATCTCAAATTGAGAAGGCCGCCGACGCGCTGGCCCGTCAGATTCAGGCGCTGGCGCAATTTCAAATCTCAACTCTGACATCGCAAATGGACGAACTGCGCGGCGCGGAAGGCATGGGTGCGCAGACCTATTTCTCCGTGTTCACTTGTCTGCTCAAACAGCAACGGGATGACTTTGCCTTCACCACCCGCAACCGCCGCCCGCCGCGCGACCGCATCAATTGTCTGCTGAGTTTCCTTTACGCTCTCGTCCGCCACGATTGCCTCGCCGCGCTCACCACGGCGGGCCTTGATCCGTTTGTCGGTTTTCTCCATGCCGAGCGGCCCAATCGCCCGGCGCTGGCGCTCGACTTGATGGAAGAATTTCGCCCCTGGCTCGCCGACCGTCTCGCCGTCACGCTCATCAATCGCAAGCAGGTAGGCCCGGAACATTTTCGCGAGCGCGAGGGCGGCGCGGTGGAATTCACAGATGCCGGGCGCAAGCTCGTGATTCAATCCTATCAGACGCGCAAGCAGGAGTCGTTGCAGCATCCGTTGTTGGATCAACAATTGCGCGTCGGGCAATTGCCATTCATCCAAGCCCGGATTCTTGCCCGCTACTTGCGCGGCGATGTTGCGGATTACGTGCCGCTCGTTCCCAAATGAATTTCCAATCGCAAATCTCAGATTTCAAATTACTCTCATGCTGATCCTCGTTACCTACGATGTCTCGACGGTTGAGAAGGCCGGCAACCGGCGGTTGCGGCGTGTGGCGCGGGCGTGTGAGGACTATGGCACGCGCGTCCAGAAAAGCGTCTTTGAATGTCAGGTTGGCCGGACGGAATGGGTGCAATTGCGCGACCGCTTGTTGCGCGAGATCAAAGCCGGGGAGGACTCGCTCCGCTTCTACTTCCTTGACGAGACGGCCAAACTGAAAATCGAACACCACGGCGCGGACAAACCGCTGGACCTCAGTGAACCGCTGGTGTTATGACGGGGCATCCGCGAACCACCAGTGCCGGGCCGCAAGCCGGAGTTTCGCGCGGTGTCGCAACCGCTATGATAGCGGGCGTTTTCTCTCGTTCTTTGACAATTCATCACATGTGCGTGCGCGTGGGATTGGCAGGTTGGCGAAAACTTGCTATGAAGTTCCTGCGGTTCGGCCAGTTCGGAGGGCCGCAGTCGCCGCGCCCACGTGGGCGCGGCGCGGATTGAAACATGACGCTGCTGACCAACATTTCGGCGCGGACATTGTCGCCGCGCCCACGTGGGCGCGGCGCGGATTGAAACCCGGTTACGCACCGCGACTGCGCCACGCGGATTGAAACTGTTCTGGCCGCACTTACTTGTAACCGTCCCCCACGGAACCGCGTCTGACGTGTTTGCAGCAACCACTGCAAAAAACATAACAAATACGACCAAACTATGAAGAAACTACTTATTGCCCTTTGTCTCACCTGCGCGCTGGCTTTGACGGCCAACGCTGGCGGGAAGGGGAAGAAACATGAACTGACCGACGAGCAGAAGACCGTGCACAAAGACATGCTTGCCAAGTACGACGCTAATAAAGATGGCAAGCTCGACAAGGAAGAGAAGGCCAAGATGAGTGCCGAGGACAAGGATAAGATGCAAAAGGCGTTCCCCCGCCACAAGAAGGGCGAAGGCGAAGCCAAGACTGAAACCAAGTAAACCGTTCGCGCCTTTACAACTCCATCGCCAGCAATGGCGGTGGAGTTTTTGCTTTTACCGGCCGGCGCACCCATGCTTGTGCTTGTCCTTCGTCCGGGCAGCGCTGACAATGTTTCCACCAACGGCGACGGCTGGCTGGTTTTGACGAAATCATCTATGCCCGCCGACGGTTGATCATGACCAAGCCTCTCCCAGGCCAATGTCGCGAGTGCGGCGGCCAGTTTGAATTCCCGGCGGAAGCCGCGGGCACGACGGCGGATTGTCCGCATTGCGGCAAGCCGACGGAGTTGTTGCTGGCCGCGCCGCCGCAGGAATCCGCCATCCCGCTCAAAACCATTGTTTACACCGGCATCGCCATTCTGATTCTGGTGGGCGGGTTGGTCGCGGCGATGATTGCATTGAAGCGCGCTGAACGGATGACTGGGAGGAATTTAGCAACACCGACCGCTGTTTCACAACCGCCCGCCGCGCCGACACCGCCAAGACCCAAATGAAGCCGGTTCGGTCATCCGCATCCCCGCGCCATGCCTGAACGGCTGCCCATTTACGAAATCGAGAACGAAATTGTCGCTTCGCTCAAGGCGACGAAGCGGCTCGTGCTGCAAGCGCCCACCGGCTCCGGCAAGTCCACGCAAGTGCCGCAGATGTTGCTCAAACACGGCCTGCTCGGCAACGGGCAGTGCGTGATCCTGCAGCCGCGCCGGCTGGCCGCGCGGTTGCTGGCGTCGCGCGTGGCCAGGGAACTCGGCGTGGAGCTTGGACGCGAAGTCGGCTACCAGGTTCGTTTCGAGAATTGGGTGAGTGAAGCCACGCGCATCAAGTTCGAGACGGAGGGCATTTTGCTGCGGCAGTTGATTCAAGACCCGACGTTGCGCGGCATTTCGGCGGTGATCTTCGACGAATTCCACGAGCGACATCTTTACGGCGACATCACGCTCGCCCGCGCGCTGGATATTCAGGAGCAGCATCGTCCCGACCTGCTCATCGCGGTGATGTCCGCCACGCTGGATGCGGGAGAGTTGGAGGAGTATTTGTCATCCAACCGTAGGACAGGCGTCGCGCCTGTCCCCAATCAAACTTCCGCTCAAACGGAAAATGGAATTGGAGACAGGCGCGGCGCCTGTCCTACGTTGTCCTGCTCCGTCCTGACTTCCCAAGGCCGCGTGTTTCCGGTCGAGATCGAATATCTTCCGCATCGTCTCGGACAAAATCCGCCGCCACCCTGGGAACTCGCGGCGGAAGCCTTCAGCAGCTTCATCAACTCTGGCGGCAAGGGTGACGTGCTCGTGTTCATGCCCGGCGGGTTTGAGATTTCGCAAACCATCGAAGCCATCCGCAATGTGTCGGAATCGCGTGGCTACCTCGTCCTGCCGCTGCACGGCGAACTGTCGCCGCGCGACCAGGACGCCGCCGTGGCGCGTTACGATCAGCCTAAAGTTGTTGTCGCCACCAACGTGGCCGAGACGAGCATCACCATTGACGGCGTGCGGCTGGTGATTGATTCCGGCCTGGCCCGCGTCGCGCGCTACGATGCCAATCGCGGCATCAACACGTTGCTCATTGAAAAGATTTCACAAGCGAGTTCCGACCAGCGGGCCGGTCGCGCCGGACGCACCTCGCCGGGACGTTGTCTGCGGCTTTGGTCGCAAGCGGAGCACGACGAACGCGCGCCGCAGCAATTGCCGGAAATCAAACGGCTCGACCTCGCGGAAGTGGTGCTCACGCTCAAGGCGGCGGGCGTGGAGGATTTGCGCGCGTTCCGCTGGCTGGAAAAACCCGATGAGATTTCGCTCACCCACGCGGAGGAGTTGCTAATGCCTTTCTTGAACAGTTTTGAGCGAAGCGGAGGGGTAAAGTGGTGGATTTTCGAGGGATTTCGGTTGAAGCAGCGCGTAGGCGGCGATTGGTGTAGTGC
>JALOTT010000413.1 GCA_025457745.1 Verrucomicrobiota bacterium | reverse complement strand
ACCAGCAGGTGTTCCTGGGCAGTGGTATGCTGTGGATATCACGGGCCTGTACAATTCCTGGCAAAGCGGGCTTTATCCGAATTACGGACTGCAACTGCGTCCTCAAGACAATTGGAACAACTACAATGCTTTTTATAGTGCTGACTACACTGGCGATCCGACACTGCGGCCAAAGTTGGTGATCACGGCACCAGCACCGGTCGCTCCTGCAATCAGCGTGCCTCCGCAAAGCCAGACGGTCCAAGCCGCTGCGAATGTTGTGTTCAGTGTCACGGCCACAGGTACGCCGCCGTTAAGTTACCAATGGCGCAAGAGCGGAGTGAATATTGCAGGGGCCACCGGCGCGACGTTGAGCCTGACGTCGGTCGGAGCTTCAGCTTCGGGCGGTTACTCGGTTGTCGTTCAGAATCCTGCTGGTTCAATTGTGAGTGGAACGGCCTTTCTGTCCGTCCTCGCCGACGGTGCCAACGGCAACGACCCCGGACAGATTTCTGCATCTGGCTTAGTGACCCAAATGCCGGGGCAGAACAACCTCGTGATCGTTACCCACGGGTGGTCTGCGTTTAGTCTTCCCGTCCTAGACCCATGGGTCACTGGCCTCGCTGACGCCATCCGGTCGTCAGCGCCTTCTGGCTGGCAGGTAGTTCCCATCGATTGGACTTTGGAAGCATACACCTTGTTACCAGATATGGCCCTGGTTAACGGAAGGATCAAAGGCATGTTGCTCGGTGAGCAAATCGCATCGCAATCTTGGTCGCATGTTCACCTGATAGGCAAGAGCGCCGGCGCGGCCTTGATTCAAGCGGCAGCGGACGCCATCAAGCATTCAACTCCGAGCAAAGAAGTCCACACCACCTTCCTGGATCCTTATTTGGGATTGAACTATCGCGGGCGATCTTGGTACGGTATGAACGCTGACTGGTCGGAGAATTACTTCGCTCACGACTTGTGGACCGATGTGCCAGCCTCCTTGACCGAGGGGCCGCTGGATAACACATTCAACGTGAATGTTACGTGGGCAGACCCCTCAATTCTGCTCACGCCGATCTACTGCCAGACGGCGGGAAGCACGCCGCCAACGCTTGGTGACGAGGCGTGGTCCTCGCACGACTGGCCCCGCGAGTTCTATTATCGCACAGTGCTCGGAACACAGCCGACGTGCGCCTCTGGATTTGGATTCTCCATGAGCAAAGAAGGAGGCGGTTGGGATAGCCATGGCACTCACCCTATTGGCCAGGCTCCGCTGGTGCCCTGCGGCCTGCCACCGGTCACGCAAAACCCTTTCCCGATGCGCTTTGACTTCGAGTTCCGTTTTGATCAGTTGCCTTCCGCGACAAGCGGCGCCGGGGTGAGCTTTCTTGGGAACACCAGCTTCTTGTTGAACAGCAGCCCATCACACCTCTTGTTGAACGGGAGACAGGATGGGGGCAGGGAACCAGAAGACGGAGATCCGACCGGCACGCCAGCATGGCTGGCTGTGGGGGTAACAACCAGCAACGCTGCGAATTTTGTGCAGTTCGACGCCGGGTTTACGAGCACAAACGGCGCGCAGGGGCTGATGACGGTTTATTGGAACACTAACCAGATAGGGACGGTTGACGAACGCATCGAGTCACCCGGCTTACACTCGTACCGTTTCGCACTGCCCGGCGCGGTGACTAACGGCCTCTACACGCTGAGTTTCCGCCTGGATTCCTTCACGAACACAACATCAAGTGTCACGGTGACCAACGTGGCGACTGGATTCGCGGGCGTGAGCCAGCCGCTCACGCTCGGCATGGTGAGGGGCACGAATGGCGCACCGCTGCTGGAACTGACAGGCGCTGCGGGATACACCTATCTGGTGCAGACATCTACGAATCTCGTGGACTGGGCTCCGACAGCCTTGCTGGTGAACACGAACGGCACGATATTCTTTGCCGATCCCACCGCGACGAATTACAGCCGGCGTTTCTACCAGGCGCTAATGCCGTAAGCTTGGCCCGCTGAGAACGCACTTCCTCCTCTCCTCTCGCTCCGCGAGGGGGGGGGGGGGGGATTTTTGTCTTTAGCGAACCAAGCTCCCGGTGTGACTGCTCGGAACTTGCTAAATCAAGCCGCACGCTGACAAGTCGGACAGAAGAAGGTGCTGCGTGCCGCCTGCACGATGCGTTTGATCGGGCTGCCGCAGTTCCAGCAAGGTTGACCCTCACGGTCATAGAGTGTGTCTGAAAAATCATTTTCTGGCCCCTTGGACAGCATTTGTCTCAAGCGGGTAGCCAAGCTGGTGGGATGCAAAACTCTTTGTATCCGACCGATTTGAGTGATGAACAATGGCACCTGTTGCAATTGGTTCTGCCACGGCGCAAAACACCCCGCCGTCGCGGACGTCCGCCAGCCGATCTGCGCCGGATTTGCAACGCCTTGCTTTATTTTGTCCGGGCGGGTTGCGCCTGGCGGTTGTTGCCTCGTGACTTTGGCCCTTGGAAAACCGTTTACCATTACTTCTGGCGCTGGAGTCAGCAGGGCTGTTGGCAAATCATTCACGATGTGCTGCGCGGCGAAGTCCGCGCGCAGGCCGACAAACGCTGCGAACCGACCGCAGCCATTCTGGACAGTCAGACGGTTCGCTCGGCCGATCAAGCGGGGGAACGAGGCAACGATGCGGCCAAGAAAACCAAAGGGATTAAACGCCATATCTTGGTGGACACCTTGGGACTGCTGCTGGCGGTCTGCGTCACGCCAGCCGATGTACCCGAACGCGCGGGGGCCCGCAGCTTTCTGGACCGGGCGCTGGTCTGTTTTCGGTGGTTGCGCCGTCTCTGGGCCGACCAGGGCTACGGTGGAGAGGATTTTGCCGGCTGGGTGGCGGCGCACCGCAAAACCGGCACGCTGCGGTTGGAAGTCGTCCCACGGGACAAAACCCGGCGCGGCTTTGCGGTCTTGCCCAAACGCTGGATTGTCGAACGGACTTTCAGCTGGTTTATGAAACATCGCCGTCTGGTGCGCCATTATGAAGTCAAACCCACCCATGCCGAAGCTTGGCTTCACATCAGCATGATCGGCATCATGCTCCGCAGACTGGCTTAATTCTATGGACATGATTTTTCAGACACGTCTATAGACCCGCAATCGCTCTTCGTAGAAATCCGCCACACCCGCCGCGCGTCCGAAATAGAAATAGCCGTCGCGCTTCCGGTCCCCGCCAAAGTTCACCAGCACGGTGCTGCCGTTCAGGAGCTTCCTGGCCTACAACCGCTGTCAAGGGGGCACGCTGGCGGGGCGGGGCGCACGCCCGAACTCCGAAGTGGGTAGGGATGGCGCGCTGCGCCGTCCCCGCGCCGGACCAGGCGCGGAACCCCGAAAGCTTTCGGGGTGGTTGGGCAACCAACCCTGCACCGTTCGTTCCGCCCGCCCGCCGTGCTCGCGACCGTCGCGGCAGGCTGGACGCGGACGGGGACATCTCGGCGAGAGGTCCCTACCCCATTCGCGTAAGGTTCGACTTCGGAGTTCGGGTTGAAACTTTCCACTTTTGCTCGCACACTCTTTTCCACTTTTGAAAACTACACGACATCCGGCTGCAAATAAGTTGCACAACTCCGCGGAATCTGCTACAAACTCATCGGCGAGGCGGGTGTGGTTCAGTGGTAGAATGCGGGCTTCCCAAGCCTGAGATGAGGGTTCGATTCCCTTCACCCGCTCCATTCATTATCAAGGACTTGCGAAGAAGTGCAAGTAAAGTGCAAATGAATTGATGGCATTTCTTAC